>NZ_JBARMD010000657.1:0-4329 GCF_049802275.1 Occallatibacter sp.
TGAAAGAGCATCTGCATTGCGAGTTCGCGGGATTTGCGTCGAGTGCCGGCGGTCAAGCTTTCCCGCCTTCTGCGAGCTTGCGCTGCAGGCTCACCATCTCAATGGCCGCAATAGCGGCTTCAAAGCCCTTGTTCCCTGCCTTGATGCCGGCGCGATTCAGCGCCTGTTCCAGGGTTTCGCAGGTGAGAACGCCAAAGCTGTGCGGCACTCCTGTCTCCTGCTGCGACTGGCCTATGCCGCGTGCGACTTCGTTGTAGATGGCTTCATAATGCGCTGTCTCGCCGCGGAGCAGGCAACCAAGGGTGATGATGGCGTCGACCTTGTGCTGATTGGCGATGGCGCGGGAAGCGGCCGGCACTTCCCATGCGCCGGGTACGCGGATCACGCTAATATCAGGGCGTTTTGCGCCGCTGCGCAACAACGCATCGAAAGCGCCTTCGAGCAAGCGATCCGTGATGACCGCATTCCAGCGCGCCACCACGATGGCAAATCGCATGCCTTCCGCGGCAAGATCGCCTTCTACCGCGATCGGCTTTCCCCTTGCGGGGTCGTTCCATGCCCAGAACGTGAATGCGAAGCCCGGCTCGGGCTCGACGGTAAAGATGCTCGACTTCCAGTGGGTTTCGGTGATCTGAGATAAACGCGCACTCGCCTCGCCGGGGGTGGAACCGAGCCACCGGTCCGCAGCCTGATGTGCAGCGTCGAGCGAGGTCACCTCGACCATGAGATCGGCGACCGAGGGAAACTTACCATTTACGAATTCAAGGTTCCCCAACGGAGCCAGGAAGGATGCGCCGATACTATCCGCCTCATTCCATCCGGGGCCTGTCGCGAATCCAATCGCCTCGAAAAAGCTGGTTAAACGCTCGAAGACGTCGGCGCTGCCAGCGGGGCGGAGGATCGAGATTCCCTTGATCATGCTTTGATTCTATCGTGTTGCAGTGGAGCGTTTTTCATCACGAGCGTCGGCTGCAGAGTACAGGAAGTGCGAGCAAGAAAAAGGCCGGCGCGAGGCCGGCCTTTCCTGTTTGCTACATCCTCAAATTAAGAGCTTGCGCGGGGCTTCACGGCGATTGCGGTTGTCGGGACGATACCGGATGCAGGTGTAGTGACGGTGTTGAAGATGCAGTCTGGATCTGTTCCGGCAGTACAGGCGGGCAGCGCGGGATTGATCTGCTTGGTGTCCTGGAATGTCGATGTGTCGATGAAGTGAATGAGGTCATCGCCCGACGTGGACACAAAGAACAGCTTATTGTCGAGACTGAAGGCGCCCGCAACCGGGGCCGTGACTGCGTCGCCACCGCTCAGCGAGACATAATTCAGCACGCCGGCAGCCCCATTGGAGCCGGGCAGGTAATAGGGCAGCTTTGCCGCCGGTGTCGAACCGGTGTAGGTGAGAAACGTGAGATTCGACGACGGCGATGCGACGAGCTGGTTGACCGCTGATGCATTGATTCCGCTTACCGCTTGCTGAGTCGTCGGATAAGGATGCTGAATGGTCAGCGGCTCCAAAGTCTGCCCGGATTGCGGACAGGCTACCGGTAAATTCACCGGCACCAGGGACCCACCCGTGGCGGTGCCTGTGCTTGAAACGAACGGGATGGACACGCTGATATCCGACAGTTCGACTGCTCCCCCGGCGATGGCTGCGCCGAGCATGTGCTGACCGTCGGTCGTTGCGGCCAGTGTGTCCGTCGGTACCGGCACCGAGTCACCCTGCGGATAAAACACGAGGCTGCCATAGTTGCTCGACGTGCCTGACGGGCACCAGGTATGAGCGACCGTCGGGCTACCGCTGAGATAGGCGCCTACGCTGGGGATGGTGAGAGCCACGTTGGTTGCGCCACCGGACGAAGACAAATCGTAGGTGGTCCACCCGGTGTTGGCGCTGTAGACGTACAACGTGTCGGAGTGATTGGCGCCGAGCGATGCGCTGTCGCTGACATACAAGGTCTTAGAGTCAGGCGTCCAGACGGCGGAATTACCAACCCCGGTAAAGTTCGCGGCAACCGAGCCGGTCGCGTTGAGAATGTAAAACACACGCCGGATCTGGTCATTGATCAGAACCTGCTTGTTGTTTGGAGAAACCGCCAGCACAGTGCCTGGAACCGCAGTATTCGGTGTTCCCGCGAGAGCGTTGTTCACGGTACTGAACATCATCAGGGCGTGGGACGAACCGAAGTAGAGCGTGGTGCCGAGCTGATCCATCACCATCGAATTGGGAACATAGGGCAGACGCACCGTCGATCCCAGCGCATTTGTGAGCAGATTGTAGGCGACGAAGTACTGCGATTGTCCGGGCGCCGAAAACCAGACGTAGGAACTGGCGCTGCCGGGGGTATTGATGTTGATGGCGTTGCTCGAAATCGATAATCCGGTACCAAATGACCCCACCTGATTGATGGGGGATGGATTGCACGTGGAAGGCTGGCAGATGGCATACACGGAAGCCGCGCCCGGAAAGGCCGGCACGACCGCCCCATTGGCGCCAACCGTGATATCCAGCGGGTTGGTGGACTGGTAATCCAGCGTGAGGCCGGTGATGGGTTGATTGTTGGTGTCGAGCACGGTTGTCGTCAGGTTCTGCGTAACGCCCTGGGTCACAGTGACATTGGTGTTGCCATTGAGCGTGACCGCGATCGATTTCGGCGGGCAGGTAGAGAAGAATCCGGCTGAAGAGCCGGAGCCGGCGACCGAGGCGGTGATCGCGGTTGTTCCCGGTTGCGCCGCGGTGATCACGGTGGTGGCGGCGTTGAGCGTCGCCACGGATGAGGTCGAAACCGCGTAGGTCAGAGCGCCGATTGAGTTCGAGCAGCTCGGAACCGAAGCGACGCCCGGAGGCAATCCGCCGGGGCAGGAAAATTGCGTGACCGTGGAGGGAGCGCAGAACTCATACTGCGTGCCGCCGGAAGCGAAGCATGCCTCGGAATCAAGCGTGGCGCTCGCTCCCTGGGAGTAGCATTGCTGCGCGCCCGCACTCGTCCCGGCGGTGGCCAGCGTAACCGAACTCACTTGAGCGTGCACGTACACTTGCACCGGGTTCGAGGTCACCGAGTTGGCTGACGCTGAGATGAAGAGGGTTCCGTACGGCAATCCGCCGGAGTTGGGGAGCGGACTGGGAAGGTCGCAGATGGTGTAGTCCGGAATGCCGCCGCCGGAGTTGCGGTTCCAGGTGCCGGCGCACATGTTGCCCGTAGGCGAGATGTCTAGCAGCTGGTTGTTGGTGGTGGCGTAGGTGTAGGTCGACACGCTGGCGGTCGTACCCTTACAGGTCGTCGCAGTGGGCGCATTGATCTGCCGGGTCTGTCCGAACGCCATGGAAACGCCGGTGGTCTTCGGCTCCAGGTCGATCGCGTACACATCCGTATTTTTGATTCCGTAGCCGAGACCGTTGCAATAATTGCCTGCCGGGTTACGAGTACAGCCGGAGAAGGATATCCCCGCTGGAATTGCCAGAAACACCATGAAGACAAGCGTCAGATACCGCCGCATGAATCCTCCCCGCCCCGCCCGATCGAACCGCGGAACGGTCTCTCCGAATAACGTTAAGAAATATGGGTTAAAAGCGAGCCTGCCATGTGCCCGGCGCTGGCCTGGACACGGCTCAATTTGCGCGGGCTACCGGCCTTCGGCAATCGTCCACTCCATGCAGCCGGTCGACAGAACACGCTCGATTTGCTCCAAAGAAAAGTGTATCAGGACGGAATGGCCATGAGACACGGTCCCGCCCCCGTCTGATTGCTTTGTAGTCATAGACTCACCCGCGTCGGGATGGCGAGCAAAAGCGGTCAATGACTGCTCAATAAGTCGTCAATGAGTACCCGCACTGCTTTGCCCGGCCGCCGCGTTCGCGGGCATGTATTTGGCAAACCACTCCACGGCCCGGTCCATCACATCGCGGCGGTGTTCGGGGTTCACGAATCCGTGGCCTTCATTGGGATACACAACGAGCTGCGTCGGCACGTGTTCATCGCGCAATGCGTGCCAGAACTCGTACGACTGCGGGGCCGGACACTCGCCATCCCGGTCGCCGACCACGACGAGCGTGGGCGTATGCGCCTGCTTGATGAAATTGATTGCGGAGCTCTTGGCGTAGACGGCCGGGTCATCGTAGACCGACGCGCCGAAGTACGGAATCATCCATTGGTCGATGGAGTTTTCACCGTAATAGCTCTGCCAGTTGGAGAGACCAGCACCGGCAACAGCCGCCTTGAAGCGGTTGGTCTGGGTGACGGCGAACATGGTCATGAATCCGCCATAGCTCCAACCCGTAATTCCCACGCGCTGGGGGTCAACCGGATATTTGGCTAAAACGGTGTCAACGCCAGC
>NZ_JBARMD010000658.1:0-1912 GCF_049802275.1 Occallatibacter sp.
GCTTCAAGATGTGTCCCCAGCGCACTTCTCGCTGGGGACACATCCTATTTGCGCCCTTCCCGGTCGCGACGAGAGCTGAGATTCCCAGGTCCTGCAACTACTTTCTCGGTGCGAATTTTGAAGCGAATTCAGTATTTTGTTCTAGGACCAAAGTGATGGAGTCATCGAAAACTTGATGAAACTGCACGATTGGTCATCATCTCGATTGGAACGACACGAGGAGAAAAAATGCCCATCGAGTCTGAGCGGCTGCGGGTGACGAACCTTACGCGCGGCACCGAATTAGCTGGCAACGCAGAGGTCGCCAAGAGTGGAGGTAAAAGATCGAAAGGCCTGCTGGGGCGCAAAGGTTTGGCGCCCGGGGAAGGACTATGGATTGTGCCCTGCGAGGCAATCCACACATTCTTCATGCAATTTGATATCGATCTCGTTTACCTTGATCGGAAACATCGGATCAAGAAAGTTGTGAGCAGCGTCTCTCCCTGGCGATTGTCGGCTTGCATCTCCGCTCACTCGGTACTTGAGCTGCCCTCCGGGATTGTTCGTGAATCACAATCTCGCCCGGGTGATCTCGTTGAGTTCTCGCCACTGCTGGAATCGAAAGGCTAGCCAAGGGGTTGATTCTGTTACTGGGCTGGTACTGGCGTCCTGGTGGCTTCCTCATTTAGGCATCCGAGAAGGAAGGTCGGCCGAGATTTCTCAGGCACGAAACTCCTCGATGCGACTCCAGAAGGCGTCCGACATCGCCGCCTTGGCAATTGCTCCTCGCCCAAGGCGGCAAGTCAAACGTGCTGCTCGCACGTATCCGGGGCTCTCGCCTTGTTCGGAAATCGGCGCACAAGCACCCACAAATAAAAGGAAGCCAAAGCCAGAAGGATGGCCGGTATTGGACGAGCAAATAGGGCCACAACTGTGTTGAACGGCCCGCCAACCGCAGGCACTTGCCAATTCTTAGTCAGAATCTCAAGCATTCCCAGGGGAATCGCTGCGGTAATCAGGATCGCAATGGAATTCAGGAAGAGTGCGATTCCGCCAAGCCATCCGCCTTCAGCAAGGAGCATCGTGCAAGCGGGAATTGTCAGAATCAACAGTATTGCGTCATGTGGGCGATGGTAGACGGGCAGCATGGTGAGAGGCGCGATGATGGCAACAGCGAGGTAGTCTCTCGATAAAGAGGAGCGAGACCGTAAAGTAACAACCATCCAGCCGACCAGAAGAGATCCGCTGATCACGTAGGCGAGGGTGTTGTAGAGACGAGGATCGCTGCTAAAGACGCTGGTCAGGGTTTGAAGATCGATAATCGTACCGGCCCCACTCTTGCTGATGGTGCTGGTTATGGGGTCCGAGATGGGTGAAGAGTTCGACGAGTTAATTTCGCCCGGGGCTGAGGGAACGGCTAGATTAGCCGACAGCTCCTGCATCCAGTGAGGCGAGACATGGAAAATCCACAGGAGGGCCGGCAATGCCAGTGCGACTGTAAGTGCCAGCGTTTGCAACGCCCGTTTCCGATGCACTCCGCCCGCCAAAAGAAAGTAGAGCCAGACCAGGCCCGTATCGTGCGGCTTCAACTCCAGGCTCAATGCAAGACAAAAGACTCCCACGTACACATATTTTTCCTCTACAAAGCACCAGACCGCTACCAGGCAGAGTCCAATGGCTAATCCGGCCGGGTTCCCGCCGGCAAACACAATTCCGCAGTTAGCAAGCACTAAGGCGACCAGATAGAAAGCGGCATTCGGCGCGTATTCTTGTGCTAACGTCCATACAAGAAAAGCTGCAATCGAAATTGTTCCGACTGTGAAGGCCGACCAGAGCAAATATGCATGCGACGATTGCAGCAAAGCGAATGGCGCCATACAGAAATATGCAGTGGGGAAGTAAACCTGTTGAGCAACTACTCGCGGAATCTCGT
>NZ_JBARMD010000659.1:0-2357 GCF_049802275.1 Occallatibacter sp.
CGGTGAAAGCTGTCTCTCCGTGAGTCTGGCTCCAGATCATGCCTTTGCCAATGAGACCGGAGCGGGTGGGGGCGAGAGAGGTGACACCGCGGCCGAGCTGGTCCGCGATATCGCCGGAGCGTTGGGGATCGGGGCCGAGTTCGGCCATGGCGCGAAGATATCTCTTTTCGGTGGGTGTGAGGCGATCGAAACGCACGCGGAAGAAGCTTTCGTCGAGTGCAGCCACGGCTTCGTCTGAGGCGTTTACAACGTCGTCATAACGAATGGGACTGGCCGGAGCGAGGTCCCAGGCGTGTTTGCCCCATTCCTGAAGGAAGTACGGATAGCCCTGCGTCTTCGTAATGATCAGATCGACGGCGTTGTCGTCAATGAAGGCCCCTTCCACTTCAGCCGGCCGAACGATTGCTTCGCGCGCATCAGGTGGCGCGAGTGGTCCAATCTCGGGAAAATCGAAGAGGCGTTCCGCGTACGATTTGGCTTCGCCCATCCGCCCGCGCAACTGCGGAAGGCCCGCTCCAACGACGGTGACGGGTAACTGCTCCTGCGCACAGCGGTGTAACGCCTGGATCAGAGCCGCCATCTGCGGTTCTTCGACGTACTGAAGCTCGTCGATGAAGAGGACGACTGCTGTTTCGGCAGCCTTGGCCGCCGCGCCAACCTGGACGAGCAGCGTGCCCAGATCGAGTTCAAGATCGCCATTGTCGGCCAGCCCTGGCTCGGGATCGTAGTCGAGGCCCACTTCAATGTCCTGGTAGTGCACCTTCAATTTGCTCGCGAAACCGGCAAGGGCCTTGAGGCCGCGGATGGCGAAGTCCTTTGCGGCCTCCTTTTTGCTGAGATGGAGGAGGGCAAGCCTCAGAGCCGGAGCGAGAATGGCGGGGAGGGAGCGATGCTCGGGAGCTTCGATGCGCACGGTGTGGATGCCGCCGGCTTCGGCGTCGCGGCGCATCTGGTCAAGAAGCACTGTTTTGCCAACCCCTCTAAGTCCAATCAGCATCATGCTCTTGGCTGGACGGCCCAGGCGGAGGCGTTGCAGGCGGATCTCGATGTCCTTCCGAATCTCATGTCGGCCCGCGAGTTCGGGTGGTGGACTGCCGGCGCCGGGGGCGTAGGGATTGCGAACCGGGTCCATAACTATGGGGAGTTTAGCAGGTTTATGGTGGTTTGATAAGTTTGATAAGGTCTGTATAACTATTAGACAAGAGGGTTGTTAGTTTCACTCGTTCGTTACCTGACGGTTGGGTGCTATTCTCTCGTCACTCAAGGTCCGGTTCTCGTTCCTCACGCTTGAGATTCTTGAAGTCCGCATTCTTCAGCAGAAGCAACCCACAGTGTCTGCACCGACGGGTAAAGAACGGATCGAAAACAAAAGCCGAAAAGAAGAAACGCTTCGCACATCTCGGACAGGGCCAAGTAGCCATCTCCCACAGGAAGAAGAAATACTGGGCGAGGAACGCAATCAGAAGCAGACCGAACGAAACGGCGATTGCGATCCGTACGACAAGCGGCGGATAGTGGTCACCCAGCGTAGCGACGAGCAGCAACGCGGAAACGGCAAGCCCACTTGCGAACCAGAATACACGGATCAGAAGACGTCGCCTCTCCGCGTAGAAGCATCTCCATTCTTCGCGGTATTGGTCATCGCCACTTGCCGCAGAAGCCAACTCGTCCATGGCTGCAATGTTACCCGGTTTGCACGAGCCGCACTCTGATTCTGGATTTGTAGCGAACCAATGAGAAGTAACCCTGTTTCCTTGCCAGTTTGAACCGCTCAAAGAAGCGACCGCAGATCCTTCGCTGCGCTCAGGATGACACCCTTATAAAGTCATGGAATAAGTGCCTATTCGGGATCGTTCGTGTATTGGAAATGTTTAATTTCTCTACCCTGACACGCTGTCATCCTGACGCGCAGCGGAAGGATCTGTGGTTGTTCCTTGCGTCACAGCCAAGGCCTTGCAGGGAAGTTATTCTGCCTCTCGTGGACGAGGGCGGTTACTGCACCTACATCATGGCCAGTCGGAGCCACACTCTTTACATCGGAGTGACTGGCGATCTTCACAAACGAGTCTTCCAGCATAAATGGAAGGAGCATGATGGCTTTACCGCTCGTTACAATTGTGACCGCCTGGTGTGGTTTGAGAGATACGATGACGTCAACCGGGCGATCTCTCGCGAAAAAGAGCTCAAGGGATGGAGACGTGCGAAAAAGATCGCGCTCATTGAATCCGTAAACCCGACCTGGGCTGATTTGAGCCGTGACTGGTATGAGTGTGAACCGGCGGATTACAAACGAGCGCTGGATCGAATGGACACATAAAAGCAACCGCAGATCCTTCCGCTACGCGTCAGGATGACAG
>NZ_JBARMD010000660.1:0-21824 GCF_049802275.1 Occallatibacter sp.
GGCCATGGAGCGCGGCGCCCCCTCGGTGCACTCCATCGACCTTGATGTACGCGACCATCGCGCCGTGCAGAACGCCATCGACGGTTTGCCTCCCGCGTGGTCCGAGATCGACATCCTGGTCAACAACGCCGGCCTCAGTCGTGGCCTCGACAAGCTCTATATGGGCAAAATCGAGGACTGGGACGAGATGATCGACACCAACATCAAGGGCCTGCTCTACGTCACCCGTTCCGTCGTCCCTGGCATGGTCGTCCGAGGCCGCGGCCATGTCATCAATCTCGGCTCAACCGCTGGCGAACTAGCCTACCCCAATGGCGCCGTCTATTGCGGAACCAAAGCAGCAGAGCGCCTGATCAACGATGGACTTCGCCAGGATGTCCTCGGCACGCCGATCCGCGTCACCAGCGTCGATCCCGGAATGGTCGAAACCGACTTCAGCCTCGTTCGCTTCCGCGGCGACACCGAGCGCGCCGCCAAAGTCTATAAAGGAGTAAAGCCGCTCACGCCGGAAGATATCGCCGAAGTCATAGTCTGGGCCGCCAGTCGACCCGCCCACGTCAACATCGCCCGCGTACTGCTGACACCGGTTCAACAGGCCAACTCAATCCTTTTTCACCGCAACGAATAGAATGGCGGCCACGCTTCGCGCCACATCGAGCACCGCGGTCTATGCGGTGTCATCTTGAGCGGAGCGAAGCGGAGTCGAAAGATCTGCCCTGAAAATTCAGCGATCAACGGCGGCCCCGGAAACCAAGTTCCCGTAGGGAACGCATTAGAATAGCCCAGGGTGGAGCGCAGCGGAACCCTGGGATAGCAGACAAGAAGATTTCAGTCCCGGAGGGACGTCCCAACCCAGCCGCATTTTCATGGCGCTTGGGTGGCGCCACGCGACATGTATGACTGCAGTTGCTTTTCTTTCGCAGATTGACCAAGCCTAGGCTTATCGACTGCTGGTCCGCTCTGACTCTGAACCGGCCCTGCCTACTCCAGCGCTGAAATCTGCGCCTCGATCTCCGACAAAGCCGCCGCCAGTGCTGACCGCCGGGCCGGATTCGATGTCCGCTGCGAAAGAATGTTTTCGCGTTGAAGCGTCAGTGCCTGTTTGCGCCGTTCACTCGCCGCGCGCTGGTCAGCGGCAACTCGCCGTTCTGCTTCAGTCATCAATACCTCACCAGGACGCGGAGGCTTTTCCTCGATGGCATTTGCCATCTGCTCTTCCACCGATTTACTTTCCCATCCGCGCGCCATATCTTCATTCTACGGGCGCTTGCAAATGTTCGTACCGCGATGGCACGCGTCCAGGCAAATCTGTGGCATCATGACCGGAGTCGACCCCCATGCGCGTCTGGCAAGTCCCTTCGTTCGGCATTGATTCTCTTGAACTTGTAGACCGTCCGACTCCGCAACCCGGGCTCGGCGAGGTTCTCATTAAAATTCAAGCGGTTTCTCTCAATTACCGGGACCTCATGATGGTCAAAGGGACCTACAACCCCAAACTCCGCCTCCCGCGCATCCCCTGCTCAGACGGCACCGGCGAAGTAGCCGCCATCGGCGACGACGTCACTGAGTGGAAGCCCGGCGATCGCGTCTGCGGCTGCTTTTTTCAGAACTGGATTGACGGCCCTCCCACTCCCACCAAAATCAAAGGCGCTCTCGGCGGCGATATCGACGGCACACTTGCCGAATACATCCTGCTCAAAGAGACCGGTCTCGTCCGCATCCCCGATCACCTTAGCTTTGAAGAAGCCGCGACCCTCCCGTGCGCCGCCCTCACCGCTTGGAACGCGCTCATCGTTGCAGACATTCAGGCAAGTTCAACCATCCTGGTGCAAGGCACCGGCGGAGTCTCCATCTTCGCGCTTCAATTCGCAAAGCTGAAAGGTGCACGCGTCCTTGGAATCTCTTCGAGCGACGTCAAACTGCAACGCGCCTGTTCACTCGGTCTCGACAAGGGTCTCGACTACGGCGAAACCTCGGAATGGGACCGATGGGTCACAGAACAAACCAATGGCGAAGGCGTCGATCTCGTTGTCGAAGTCGGTGGCGTCGGCACTCTGCCGCGCTCCCTCCGCGCCGTCAAAATGGGTGGCGTCATCGCCCAAATTGGAGTACTCTCCGGCCCCGCCGAGCCAATCCCGCTGCCCTTGATTCTGCACAAGCAGATCCGCATTCAGGGAATCTACGTCGGATCCCGCAAGCGCTTCGAAGAAATGAACCACGCCATCGCCACCGCAAACCTGCACCCCGTCCTCGAACCCCGCCCATGGACCGAAGCCCCCGAAGCCTTTCAAGAAATGCAATCCGCCGCTCACTTCGGCAAACTGGTGCTCAGCGTTCAATAAAGATTCCGTCCGACCGATGATGTCCAATTAGCGTCTTCCGGAATAGCCGAGTTGCGCAGACTTGCCTCGACCGACGAAGCGTCCAGCGAGATCCTATACCAAGCTACATGTGCGATGCTCATTGTTCTCCCGACGGACTTGGGAACCGCGTCAGACTGTCCGGTATGCTGAACGGCCGGTCGTGCTCAGCCGTCGCACTGATCCGACCTTGCTCATGCTGTTGGCTCAGGCGTATCAGGAAGACGGGCAGAGTGACAAAGCCAGATCAACCGCACTCGATGGCCTGAAGCTGATCGCATCACCGGCGGCCGACGCTCCGCCCTCGCGCTGCAGAATACTACTGGAACAAATCCTTTCGCAGGCAACCCCGAATCCAGATCACCTCCGACTCTAAAGTCTCGCTCCTGAGTAAACTAGCCTCCTTCTCTTTAACCCATGAGGAATCCTGGGAGCTTCGGTAACTCGTCGTTCGGCTCTCCGCCCATCACTCCATGCGCCCTCGTTGCAATCACCACAGCCTCTCGCCGAGTCTTCGATTCAGAGATTCAACTGAATCCGAGCACCGGATGAGGCATATATGGCTCCTCGAGCGCGACAATCTCATCCGTCGTCAACTTCAACTCCAACGCCGCTACCGCGTCCCTTAGATGATGCGGCTTGGTTGCGCCCACAATCGGGGCGGTCACCACTGGCTTGCTCAGCATCCACGCCAGCGCCACCTGGGCCCGCGGCACACCGCGCTTCCTCGCAATCTCGCCCAGCCGGTCAACGACCTTCCGGTCATCCTCCTCGGTGCGCGAATACATCGAGTTTCCGAACCGATCCGTCTCCGAGCGTTTCGTTGTCTCTGCCTGCCACGCGCGCGCCAGCCGGCCTCGCGCCAGCGGACTCCAGGGAATCACCGCGATCTCCTCCTCCGCGCACAGCCCCATCATCTCCCGCTCTTCTTCGCGATAGAGAAGGTTGTAATGGTTCTGCATGCTCACAAACCGCGTCCAACCGTTCAGCTCCGCGAGATACAGTGCCTTCGCAAACTGCCACGCATACATCGACGATGCTCCGATGTAGCGCACCTTCCCTGCCTTCACCACATCGTGCAGCGCTTCCAGCGTCTCCTCAATTGGCGTCTCATAATCCCAGCGGTGAATCTGGTAGAGATCGACATAGTCCGTGCCCAGCCGGCTGAGACTTTGATCAAGCTCGAACAGGATTGCCTTGCGCGATAACCCGCGGCCGTTTGGCTCCTCGCGCATCACTCCATGTACCTTGGTTGCAATCACCACACCCTCTCGCCGACTGTTCGCCTTCAGAAACTTGCCGACAACCTGTTCGCTGTCGCCGCTCGAATACACATTGGCCGTATCGAAGAAGTTGATACCCAGATCAAGCGCCTGTCGCAAAAAGGGCTGGCTCTCTTCCTCATTCAGCGCCCAAAGATGCCGCCCGCCCTTCAACTCGCCCGGCGCCGGGGGCTTGCCATACGTCATGCAACCCAGGCAGATGCGCGATACCTTCAGCCCGGTCCTGCCAAGATTCACATATTCCATCTCAGTCTCCTGATGACTTCTTCCATTACTGCACCGATGTTGCGGAAATTCATGCCACCGGCGCAAGAGGGGGCTCGGCGAGAAATTGCTCATAGATCGCCAGCATCTCGCTGCTGAAACAGACAAAGCGCACCACCTCGATCCCGCTCGCCGTCACGAATTCCCTGACTGTATCGATCGCGATGTGCGCCGCGCGCTTGGGGGGGAAGTGATACACGCCCGTGCTGATGGCCGGAAAGGCAATGGTCCGCACGTGGTGCGTCTTCGCCAGTTCGAGACATCGTCGATAGCAACTCGCCAGAAGATCGTCCTCATCATGGCCGCCGCCCTGCCATACCGGGCCCACTGCGTGGAACACCCACTTGGCCGGCAGATGAAAACCCGGAGTCGGCTTTGCATCGCCGGTCGCACATCCGCCCAGTTTCCTGCACTCCGCCAGCAACTCCGGCCCCGCCACGCGATGAATCGCGCCATCCACACCACCACCGCCCAGCAGCGAAGTGTTGGCCGCGTTCACAATCGCATCCACTCTCAGCGTTGTAATGTCATCCTGCACGGCAATCAGTTCAGCCATCGCCCTCGGCCCCAAACCTTTCGCTTTGACGATACATCAAGGGTTTGGGATGCCCCTTGCGCCTCGCGACAACTTTGGCGAGTTGCTCACATCCAACCGCGGGACTAGCGTGCTAGAGTGTTCGCCCCGAAAGGACAATTGAACACAATGCCCAATCTAATTCGGCTTCTTGCCATTGGAGTCCTTCTATGCGCCACTGGCACCTCCATCGCAGGCGAGCGTTTCGATGGAGCCTGGACCACCAAACTCACTTGCCCTCCAAAAGGAAGCACACAGGGTTATACATGGGAGTTTCCCGCGACGATTCAGAGCAGCAGTTTTCGTGGAGAACACGGCGCCGCCGGAGAACCGGGCTACCTGATTCTTATGGGTAAGATCGCCGACGACGGCAACGCCAAGCTCACCGCCAACGGAGTTGTTGCCTCACGCCAATACGCTCGCGGCGTCTTCGCGCACAAGGGCGAGGACTACAGCTACGACGTGAAGGCCCAGTTCAAGGACGCAGAAGGCACCGGCACGAGGAATGAAGGATTGGGAATCGTGGGCCGGCCTTGCGTTTTCGAATTCCAAAAGCAGACGAATGCAGCTGCGGTCCCAGGTCGCTGAATCGCCATCTCGCAGCAGCACTCGCAGCGACTGAGGTTCGCCGATCGCTCACTGCACGATGTACATCACCGATTTAGAGGACATGTTCAATGTCCCTTTGGGCGCGAAAGGAATGTTGTAGGGGTAGACATAGTTCACAACAACTTGCACGCGGCTGCCAGGGTTTTCGTTTCCATCGGGATACGTCGTGTTTGCGCTCAGAGTACCAGTTCCGAGATTCGGCCAGCCCAGATGCTTCACTGCGTCATTGATGGTTGATGCCGATGCCGTGCACGAACCGCCGGTGCCGGTCTGGCAGGTGGCTCCGCGCACAATTGCATAGCGTGTGCCCTCTCGCGCGGACTCCGAAATCATGCAATAGCTGTAAAACGCAAGGCAAAGCTCAATCATCATGAAGGTGAATGCCGCAATGATCGGCAGGGCCAGCGCAACTTCAATAACCGCCTGCCCCTTCTCGCTTTCCTTCTCTCCGAAGAATCCACTCCAAATCCTGCGGCAGATCTCTCGTATGCATGCATGCCGTTCCCTCATCATTCCTGCACTTCCATGATCGAGGTTCCGTTCACCGTCAACTTCGTGGGTAATCCCGGAAGCTGTACCAACGGGTTGACGTTCATGCTTGAAGCGACCTTCACAAACTCCAGGTAGTGATTGCCTGCATTTGCCGGACACACAGCTGCTGCCGCGGCCTGCGTGGAGTATTGTGTCCCGTCCACCGCACCCGAGCATGCATAGTAGATTGTTGGCGTAACCGTTACCTTGGCGCCGAAGTCGGCCGCCTCCGCCTGTGCAGCGCTCCGAATTCCTGAGGCATCGCCAGCGAATGTGGAACTGATCATCCCATACATGGCGCCGGCATGAGCGGAGTTCGATAATTCAATCGAATCGTAAATCAAGATTGCGAGTTCCGAGGTGCCCAGCAGCAATGGAGTTCCAAAAACTCCAAACGCAAGAGCGAGTTCGAGCGCGGCGTTCCCCGCATCATCCCGCAACCGCTTACGCAATCTGGCAATGATCGATCGATTCTTGAGAGAGCACAGGTAATCCAATTTCATAAGGCAACCTCATTCCACCAGCTTGGCTACTGAAAGGTTCAATGTTCCGAGGGCCGACGTCGCGTAACTGTTCAGGGTGGCTCCCCCTGCGGTCGTCAGCGTCTGCGATACGAAATCCATGTTCAGAGTCGTGCCCGTGCCATTGTTCAGCGTCACCGCTGCGTTCGGCGCATAGACAAGGCCCGAGAAAGTAGAGCTCGAACCTCCCTGAATGGTGACCGTGCTGCCCATCGCATACAAAAGCGTCTGCGGGACTCCGTTTACGGTCGGAGCACTCAGATTCGCCGTGACGCCATTTGCGACATTGACGTTCCCGCCAACGTAAAGCGCGACACCACTTCCGCTCACGGGCGCCCCGCCGCCCGTTGTAAAGTCCCCCTGGATGTAGTAGGTGTATCCCGGCGAAAGCGTCACAGAAGCCGCGTTGCTCGTATTCAGGCTTGTGTAACACACTGTGTTGCTCATCGTGGTTTCACCTGCTAGGGGCAGCGTGTAAACCCCGGTGTAATTGTTCGCCGCCGTCCAGCCCTGGATCGGATTGCTGTAGCATGGCAATCCGCTGGGAAGAGTCGGCACCGTAAGGACTGGCTTGCACTGCGTGGTGATTCCCTGAACAATTTTCGTCGACGAGGTGATCTGACCATTGTTATTTATGTTGCTACCGTTGTTCCAGGAATTAGATACCGTCCCCAGTGAGAGCGCGTTCAAAGTTGCGCTGCCCACCACCCCCACTGCATTGCTTCCGCTTGAATCGACCGTCACCCCGCATTGATTGGCATTAATCGATGCGTTGTTGCTCATGCTCAACCCCTGTCCCGTGGGTGCTTCAAGACAGATGCAGGTCGGACTGCTCAATCCTCCGCCGGCAACAGCCCGGGCAGAGATGTTCAGGCTTGTAGAGCCGCGCCGAAACACGGATAGGAAAAACGTTGGTATTGGTTTCGAGACGTCCGCCTCAATGTAAGTTGCGCCTCCCGCATAGCTGCCTGATGTAGGAGTCTTAAGCGTCACTATGGCGGGATTAACGGATGCGCTCGGATCGAATCCGTTTAACCGAGCCATGGCGTTTGCGACCACCTGCTCGTTCGCGCTGTTCCCTGCGCTGGATTCCTCGGCTGCTGCTACGACTGCCGCATCCGCAGCTGCCTGCGCCATTCGCTTTTCGTGAAATAAATACCCAACGTCGAGCCCTAAAGCCAGAAAACCAAGGATGATCATCCCTATAAAAATGACGATCACCATCGCCGCCTGGCCGCTCTCGGCAGCTACGCAGCGACGGACCTGTCGGCTCCCAAAACGGTGGGTCCAAACGGCTCTATCCGCCACAACTCGAATAATGGCAATAACTGAAGCTAAGGCCCGATTTATCATTATCTTAACCAAGGGTAACAAAAAAGAAGCACAAAGGTAACAATAGGGAAATACTATAGGAGCATCAAGGTAACCAGAGAGGTCACGAAGGTATTGCAATCGCTATGCTACCTTGGGGTAAGGCGCATTGACTCCCAATTATTTCGCCTCTGAACTCCAAGCTGGTCGGCCCCGCTATTACACCCGGTCCGATTCAACTCCCAAAGCAAGACTCAATTCTCAGTAGAGGTAGAAGTTACGATTCGATCAATCTCCGGCAAGCCCCCGCTTGAGTTCCAACTGGAAAGAGATAACCTTAAATCTGCGTTTCCGTGGAAAGCGGTGGCCCCGCTTTCCGCCAGAGGGTAGCTCTGTCACATGTCAGTAAACGCTCGGATCGCTAACCAGGGATGTCCCCGCGTCGGGCCCGCGCCCTCTCTCATCGTTGGAGGGCGGCGGATAGTCATGTCTGTGATGCTCAGTGGGGCAGCCCTGTTGGCCGGGTGCGGTGCCGGACCCGGCACCGGAGCGTCGGCGAACGCTTCCTTTTCCGTTTCACCGGGCTCTGCAGTAATCGACACAAGTTGCACCGGTTGCAACGCCCTGAATGCCCACGCGAGCCCAGTTCACCAGTTTTCTGCCACCCTCGCTGCCGGCGGAGCCGCACCCGTCTCCTGGACCATCAGCGGTGGAGATCCATCTTCGGGGCCGGGAAAGATCAATGACCTTGGCCAGTACACGCCGCCGTCCTTCCTGACCGCCGATCAAGTCGAAGTCCAGGTCACCGCGACCCTGAAGTCCAATCCCACTCTCCGCGCGACTTCCTCCCTGACACTGACGCCCGGTTTCCTGCAACCGCTCACTCCAGAGAATGCCGCTGTGGGACCGAACGGTTCGGTCACCGTGACCGGCTACCTGGCCGAATCTGGTGGATCCGGCGAAATGCACTTCGCACTTTCAAACACCCCAACTGGAGACACCGTCGGCGAGGGAACGCTGAGCGCAGCCACATGCCAGCGTAACCGTCATGCTTTCACTGCCTGCACCGTCACCTACACCGCGCCGGCAGTGGTTTCGTCCACGGGCGTCACATATGTGGTGGCAACGCTCCCTGGTTCATCCTCAAAAATCGAGACAGCCCTCCTTCTCAATGCGCCGGGAGTGGCGAGCAACCCGGCCAGCCACCAGGACGCCCTGTCGGCACCCATGCTGCTTGGCAGTTCCGGAGGCAATAACAACGACTTCGACGAAAAAGGCAACACCATCGTCGACTGCTGCAGCGGCACGCTTGGTGCCCTTCTACAAGACGCGGGCGGGCGCCAGTACCTGCTCAGCAACAATCACGTTCTCGCTCGAAGCGATCGCGCCTCCGTCGGCGACACCATCGTCCAGCCCGGCCTTATCGACAACAACTGCACCCCCAACGGAGACGGCGCCGGGACGGTCCCCGTCGCCGCGCTGACGGCATGGCTGCCGCTTCGTTCCGCCCAAACCAACGTTGACGCGGCCATCGCCGAGGTTGCATCGCACACCGTCGATCCCAGCGGCAGTATCCTTGAACTCGGTCTTCGGCAACCTGACGGCTCGCTCGCCGCCGCACCTCCCGGCATTTCTTCCACCAATGGAAAAGGCGAAAACGCAACCCTGCAGTTGCGGGTAGCCAAAAGAGGCCGCACCACTGGCCTCACATGCGGCCGGGTTACAGCGCTCGATCTCGACGTTGCCGTCGACTACTATCGCGACTGCGCTGAATCCAGGCCCTACCTTACCAAGACATTCACCGACCAGATCGCCGTCAGCGGTGACCGCTTCGGCGACGCAGGCGATTCCGGCGCCCTCCTCGTCGATACCGCCAACGCCGAGCCGGTCGGATTGTTCTTTGCAGGCGGCATTGACGCCGCGGGTGTGAGCCACGGAATCGCCAACCCTGCGCCCGATGTCCTCAACGCCTTAAGCACGCTGATGCCGGGGGACGCGAGCTTTACGTTTGTCGGCGCAACGGACCACGAGGTCAGTTGCCTCAGCTACGGTGACAGCACCACCTCGGCGGCTCAAGCGCATCCCTTATCCGATGCTGAGTCCGCGCGTCAGCAGGCGGCATTAGCCGCCGGCCGTGCACTCGTTAATCCTTCAGCGGGTGTTCTCAGCATTGCGCCCGGAAAGAGCAGCGACCAGCCCGGCACCGCGGCGTTGATCGTCTATGTCGATGAGAATCTCGCGCCGTTTGTTCCCGCCGCTGTCGCGGGTGTACGCACCATCGTAATTCCAACCACGGCGCGCTCCGTCGCGTTCGGTTCAGCGCCTTCCACGGCAACCGCCGCGGGCCTTCCCCCACTCACCGCCTCAGCACTCGCACCCGCGGTTGCGGCCAAGCGTCAGATCGCCCACAAGCTGATGCAGCAAAACCCTGCATTTTTTGCTGTCGGCGTGGGCCAGAGCCTCGACAGCCCGCGCGAATCAGCCCTCGTCATCTACGTCGACCGCGAACACATTCCTGCGCGCCTGCCTGCGACAATAAATGGTATCCGCACGCGCTACGTCTTCATGGATCGGTTGCACGTCACGCGCTCCTACGCGGCGAACTTCCCAACTCCGCGCCATTGCACCCCGCACACCATCAACTCAACAGCTGAAGACGATCGCATGTTCACACCGCCCGCTCTCGATTTACCTTGATCCGATCGCTCTGAGTCGCGGGGGATATTTGCTTTGCGGAGACGGCGCCTCATTTTTCGCGAAAGGGCGCCCGTTCACGGCGCCCTCTCGATTTAATAATGAAACCAGCCTCCGCTCGCTTCGACTTCACCGCAGTCCGAAATCGTACACCGCGCCAATCGTGAATCCGTTCGGATTCAGATCGTTGAGCCCGAAGATCTGGTGCCAGAACTGGTAGTCGTACGTGCCTCGCACTGAAATGCTGTTCCAGACGCGCAAATCGGCGCCAACTCCGGGCTCAAACACTACACGGGTATCGTGGTTGTAATTCGACCCCGGTATTGGAAAATCTATGCTGCCGATTCCCAGAAGGTACTTGCCAAACGGGCGGATCCTTTTGTAGCGCCGAAACTGATAGATCGGACCACCCAGAGCAGTATCCATGCGATGCCCCGGCAGATAGGAAGGGGTCCCCCATTGCAGTGTGCGGCCCTCAAATTCAACCCCCAGCCCATTCAGCACCCGCGGCGTGTGCGGAAACCGCCAGTCAACCCACACGCTCATCCCGGTCTGGCGTGGATTGAGCACTCCCCAGTCGTCTGAAAAATTCGATACGCCAGCTCCCACTGTGAAGGGCCTCTTGCCACCCCCCTCAGCCGAATACGTCACCTGAGCGCGGCACGGTAACGCCACGCCTAAAAAAAACAAAGCCAGAAGCGGCAATACCATTAACTTCCGCATGTCGTTTCTCCTTCGGAATTTCAACTCTCCCGGACTGTGGCTGCAACCGGGAACGCATTCGATAATCTGTTCGGCTTGGTAAAGTCTGGTTCGGGAAAGAGCCTGACGCCATCTCCACAGGGGACTGCGGGGGGCGGTGTTAATGAAGCAGATCGCCCGCTTCATCGGAAACAGCGGATAGAAACGAGCGTAGCATCTCAGCTCTCGATTCAGCCATGGCCTTTGAACGTGTTAGGCGCGTTTGACCAGCCAAATGGCTAAGCGCATGACTCAAAACCGGAAGAATTGAACTGAAATTGGGATAGCGGGTATCACGCCCGACCTTCACCGCGGCGCGCAGGATCCCGATCGCACCCAGTTGTTCCAGAATGTCAGCATCTCGCAACAAGGTCCCTTCCAAGGTTGTCGGTTCGTCCTTCGCCTGATGTGTACGGATCGCCTCGGCAACCGCGTCCAGTTTCCCGCTGGGGAAATCCCATCCTGTCAAAAGTTCAATGCTCTGCTCGATGGTGTCTGGGACGTGATCCCAACCGGAAAGTTGCTCAATATCCTGCGGACGATGCCCGGAAAAGACTCCAAGGTCATGCATCCACGCCGACGCAAAAAGCACATCATCGTCATAATCCAGGTCCTGTCCGATCGTTTTCGCGAGAGCATAGAGTCTTGGCTGATGACCGAATTTGTCTTCAGGCTGCGCCTCGCGGCGGATATAGTACACGACCGATTTCCGCCAATCGCGCCCTGTCACGCGCCCTTCCCCGGCCAGCGCGGCGTAATGCGAATCAGATCCAGCCCACCCATGTCCAGAATCGCGAAGATCGGCGACGTCGCAGGGACGGCAACCATTCCACGCGGTGGCAGATCCACATCGCGGAAGCTTGGACTCGACACGCGCCCCGTCCCCTCCGCAGCAAACAGGTAAGACAAACCTGCCTTCGATTCCTCTTCCCGGCGCAGGCTTGCGCTTGAGCGGCTCGCATCCACCGGGATCCTCTCAATTGTGAAGTAAGGGCAAGCGAGCAGAATCGTGCGGTCTTCCAATACCCTTGGCATCACCTTGCCTGCCTTGGTTTTCAACTGCACGGCCTCGAGCGATTTCTCAATGTGCAGTTCGCGCCCTCGTCCGTAGTCGTACATTCTGTACGTCAGGTCGCAATTCTGTTGCGTCTCCAGCAACACCGAGCCGGGCCAAATCGCGTGCACCGTTCCCGCGTCCACATAAATCATGTCGCCCGCATGCACCGGAAGCATTCTGAGACTTTTTTCCAGCGTTCCGCCCTCGATGCCGGCCTTCACCTCGTCCATGGTGACGCCCGCCTTCAGCCCTGCGGCCACCTGCGCTCCCGCTTCGGCTGCCAGCGCGTACCAGCACTCGGTCTTGCCCCGCGGCTGCCCGTACTTCTGCGCCAGTCGATCGTCGGGATGCACCTGCACGCTCAACTTCTCCTGTGCAAAGAGCACCTTGATCAGAAGTGGAGAATCGCCCGACGGCGCGTCTTCGCCCATCATCGCCTGCGGCATTTCCCTGAAAATCTCGCCCAGTGTCTTGCCGGAATGCGGCCCCGTCGCAACTCGGCAATCATCCCCCGTGAGCCATACCTCGCCGATCGGCTCACCCGTCGCTACTTGGTCATACCAGGGGCGTAGATCATTCGTTCCCCACACTCGGCCCACAAAAAGCGGCTCAATACGAAAAGGGGTCATTTCGACAAATATAGTGCGCCTGGTCGAAGCCACGTATATGATCTGTTCCTTTCCTGGATTCGGAAGCCGCACTCATCCCGCGAGGGATCGTCTGATGCGGATTCTATCGTATACGCCCATCGGCACCGTCACGGTCAACCTGCCGTGAATCGCAGTTCTATAGCGCCAATTTCACCGCCACGATCCAGCAGAACGACCCACTGGAAAAGCAATAGCCGGCAAGCTATCCTCGCTGCATGATCCTCACACCGATAATCGATCACATGTTCCACCTTCCCCTTCCGATCGTCGAGAAGTTGCTGCGTCCGGTCATCGTTTACCTTGTCCTCGTGCTGCTCCTCCGCCTCTTTGGCAAACGTGAACTCGCGCAGTTGAACCCCTTCGATCTCGTCGTTCTGCTCTCACTTTCCAACACCGTTCAGAACGCCATCATCGGCGACGACAACTCCATCACCGGCGGCGTTATCGGCGCCTTCAGCTTGCTTGCGATCAACTGGTTCGTGGTCCGCCTGCTCTTCCGATCCCCGCGCCTTACTCGCGCGCTTGAGGGCCGCTCCGTCATTCTCATTCGGGATGGCCACGTGGATGAGAAGGCGCTCAAACGGGAGGCCCTCACCCGCGAAGAACTTGTCGAAGTCATCCATCGCCAGGGCTTTGAACATGTCCACGAAGTGCATCGCTGTGATCTCGAACCGAATGGCTCGTTTTATGTTGAAGCCAGGGACCCCTCCATCGCCGACAAGCGCCATGACGAACTGCTGGCGAACCACAAAGAGCTGCTGACACGTTTCGAAGCTCTTAACCAGGAGATCGCTGCCCTGCGCTCTCGCCCCGCAACGGCCTGAAAAGCCGGGGATTAAATCTCTGTCATCTTGGCTCGCGATTCGCCCCGGTTCCCGTCTTACACCTAAAATCTACGGAGGCAGGAGCCTCACTGATGTATTCCCCAATTTGCTGCCGTTCCTGCTTCGCCGTGGTCACGGTATCTTTCGTCCTCGCCGCATGTGCTGGCGCGCAATCTCTCGAACATCGTTCCCCCAAGCCGAATCCCGAACCAGTCAAGCCTGCTGCTGTGGTTCCCGCCGAGCCTATCCTCGCCAAAGGCACAAGCCTCCAGGTTGAAATTACTCGTCACTATCGGGTCAAAGTCGGTGAGCCCATTGAGGCTCACTTGATGCATCCGATTTATGCCGACGGCAAACTCGCCGTTGCCCAGAACACCGCGCTTGAGGGCCGCGTCATCGCCCTCGAAGCTGATACCAAAACGCGCTGGCATGCCCGCCTGCGCGGCGACTTTACGCCCTTCCACACCGTCCAGGTCCAGTTCGATAAGCTCGAACTACCCTCCGGCCCCATTCCCATCGCAGCTACCCCGGCGGCTGACGGCGCACCCGTCCTGAAGCTCATGGCCCCGGGCGTGTCGCCAAAACAGTCTTTCATCGCACGCCGATGGGCTGAGGCCAAGGCCAACCTGCGCGACCGCATCGCCTACTTCACCGCGCCCGGCAAAGGCGACCGCGCTTTGCAGTTGCTCTACCACCAGCTCCCGTATCATCCCGAGCGCATCGAGGCCAGCACCGCGTGGTCCTTCGAACTCGCAGAGCCCGTCAATCTCCCCGAAAATACTGCCGCACTTCCCGCACCTGCGCCCACGGTTTCCAGTTCCGGCAAGTCTGAAGTCTGGGCTGTCAACGCAACTCTCTCCCGCGATCTGACTTCGGCAACAGCGAAACCCGGCGATCTGGTTGAAGCCCTAGTCGTCGAGCCGGTCTACGACAAGAACAAGCAGCTCGTCGTTCCGCAAGGTTCGAAGCTTGTCGGCAAGGTTGCGGTAGCCAAGGCCGCCCGCTCCTTCAGCCGCAATGGAAAACTCCGCTTCACCTTCCAGCAGGTTCAGTTCCCCGAAGGATACAACCGCGAAGTGGAAGGCGCGCTCGCCGGGGCCGCCACAGAGAAAACGCAGGACCTCTCGCTCGACGCTGAAGGCACCATCACCCCGCGCAATAAGTCCAGCGTCATCGCTCCCCTGCTGCTGACCATGCTTGCCGGCCGCGCGCTCGACGAGGACGGTAACCTCACCCTCCAGACCGGCGTCGCCTCCAACGGATTCGGAATGGTCGGCCGCATAGTCGGCATAGCGCTGGGAAACCGCAACATTGCAGCTGGGCTCGGTTATTACGCGGCCGCGCTCTCCATCTACGACAATTTTCTCCACTCCGGACGCGACGTAGTCTTCCCCCGCAACACGCGCATCGAAATCGAAACCACTCCGCTGCGCGCCCCCGTCATCAAGCCCGAGGGGCAATAGCGCGAGTTTCCTCGATCTGCTCCTGGATAACGCGCTTCAGATCAGCCGGTGAATACGTAGGCGCCTTGATGAACTTGCCGTCCTCGCGCTTGTGCACTTTCAGAATCGCGCTCCAATTTCCGCTATGCGCATCGGCACCTTCCGCATGAATCAATTCGTCGCCCGAACCGCGCACCAGCACCGCATCGCACACGCTGCAATGCGGCCACGCCTTGCTCATGTTGCTGCGCTGTACCTCGTCCCACGCACTCTGCGCCTTCACGCCCGCCGCATTCAGAGCGCCGTACGTCACCACAAGCTGATCGATGCAGCCATCGACATACTCCGTGAAGTCAGGCATCACATTGGGATCGGCAACCACGCTGATATCATCGGTCACTGCCCTCTTCGCACCGTCCGGCCCGCTCATCGCAACCGCACAACCGCACGCCCTCACAAACTCCAGCGCCTCTTCAAACACCAGTCGCGCCCGAAGTAGCCTCGTCGCCGCATCCGGCAACTCCGGCGCGCTTTTTACTTCCTGCTCAAACTGCCTCATCAACGTTACGATGTCTTCCTGCGGGCGATAATCCTTCGTCGTCATCCCGTCCTCAATTCAAAACGCATCCGGCAAACCCAGCCACTCCGCGGTCCGGCACACGAGCAACTTTAATTGAACCGGCCTGTCCCCGGCCTCACTTGAAGGGAAATCTCAGCATTCGCGGCGCCGGATATTCACTTGTCACCAAGACCGCCAAGGCTGCGCATGTAGCATCTTGATTATGCATCCGCGCATTCTTGCTACCTTCTTGTTGATATCGACGTGTGCCGCATCCGCCCAAGCTCCCGCAAGTACCGCCCCCGGAACGGACTCCAGGGAGTGCGGGATTAAAGCCATCCAGATTTGTGCGCTTCACGTCGCGCAAGACGAAGTCGGAATCGTAACGGCGCCATTTCGAATCCGCAAGCCTGATTTGCCAATGTTAGCTTTCGTTGGAGCAGGTACTGGGCTTGCATTGGCCACCGACGTCGATGCAATGCAGGCTTTCAGTGTCAATCCGAGCCAAGAACACAATGCGAGCAGATATTCAGACTACGCAGGCCTCTACGCTCCAGCAGCCGCAGTCACTGCTGGATTCTTGATCGGAAGCGCCAAGCACAATCATCATTTGCAGGAAACCTCGATCCTTGCCGAAGAGGCGATGGCTGATTCGTTCATTCTTAACACGGGGCTCGGCTACGCGCTCGATCGCGAGACGCCAACCCAGGGAAACGGTAAGGGAGACTTCTGGCCACATGGCACTAAGACATGGCCGGATGGACAATCTATGCCTTCCGACCACTCCATCCTGGTGTGGTCCTTCGCACACGTGGTCGCATCGGAATATGACGGCTGGGCCACCAAGGTAGTGGTTTATTCGCTCGCAACCAGTGTCTCCGCCGCGCGCGTCATTGCGCGCAAACATTTTCCATCTGATGTATTCGTTGGAGGTGCGCTCGGCTACTACATCGGTGGTTATGTGGTTCATCGCCGTGCTACTGAAAGCTCATGGAGCAATTTCGCCCTCGCGCCGGTGCGGACTCCCAACGGCAATGGAATCGAGCTCTCCTATAATTTCGCGCACTGATCGCAGATCGGAAGCTATCCCGGTCCGGAGATTGCGTCTGGTGTGAGGGAAGAGTAGTCGCCAGGCATCCGCGCAATCGCGCCGATGCGTCCTGTCCACAGAGATTTCTCTGCACAGGCGTCCCACTCATGTCAACGGCGTCACCATTGAGACGAGTGGGAAATCACAAGCTGCAATCGACTCAAATTACCGCAATCCATTCACCTTTCGTCAGGGCAGAATCACCAACTCCGGCTTACTGCCGCTACTCATTCCGTAGACGGCGCCCGAGTAAAACGCTCCAGCGTCGTACTTGTAACAGCCGGGGTTCTGAGCCTTGACGGTGACTGATTTGCTCCCGCCGCCGAGAATCGGATTATCCGGGTCGAACGGCGAGTCGGTGCCGAACGAGATCATGAAACCAGTATTCTTGCTTGACGTCATCCACACCACGGTGGTGCCGGCCTTGATGCAGAAGAACTGGTTGTTCTTCGCATTCGGAACGCTCGGCTTGACCGTTGAACCGTTCCCCGATTTCCGCACGTCGAGGGTGCAGACCGAGGAAGCGGATCCGCAGGTGTTAGCCGCGTTGCACATGTCTTCTGGTTTCGGTTCATCACAAATGTACTTGCTTTTTGCCTGGGCAACGGAGCCGCCCAGCAACAGAATCATCGTGGCGATTGCCACATTGCAGGAACGCCATTGTCTTCTCATGATTCCCTCAAAGGACGTTGAATTTTTCAATTGAAACCGTCTACGGGCTGAACTATTTGTTATCCCCCGACGGCCACACGATGATGTTGTTGAGCTTCCAGGGATTCATTCTTAAATCCCACTGTGGGTCGCCATCCTTGTTGATGGTGAGCTGAGTGGCCGGATACAGAACGCCGTCACTCTTGCCCTTGTCTTTGTCGTTGATCCTTATCTCGCCCGCCGTCAGATTGAAGGATTTTGACTGGGTGTCCCAGTAAGCTTCTCCGAAAGCAATCTTGCGGTTGGTCACAAAGCGAATCGTCCGTCCAGTCGGCGTCTTGATTTGATGGATGTAGGAGACGTCGAACCCTAACGTGCCTGGAATTGTGATCCGGCCGACCGCCTTCATCTTTTCCAGTGCGTTTGCCAGACCGTCATTCTGACCCTTCTGAAATGACTCGACCAGAATCTTTCGGTCGTCGGGAGTGGAATACTCGTAGACGATAAGCCTGACAGTGAAGTTTTTCCCCATTTGAGTGCTCGTGCCGTAGGCTTGGGCATCAATCGTTTCATAGGTCGCACGAGCAAATCCCAGGACGGCTGACAAAGCCAGAATCGCTACTATGGCAACCGTCATCTTCAGTTGTTTGGATACGTTTTTCACTTTTCCTCCGTTGAAGCCGTTCAAGCGTCGGTGATTTCAAAACGGGGCCCGAGTTGGATGGCCTGTCAGCAATGAAGGCTCTGATCCCCATGCCTCCACGCATTGATCAAGGTAGTGAAGATTCAATGCCGGCGAATACTGTCAGAAATGACAGTGCAAGCACGAAATGATGCGTCGAAGACGATAAGTCTGGGATTAAGCGGCGCGAAGGGCCACTTTTCATTTATTCGCAAAGGCACCAATCCGCGGTTGGAAGAGTTGAAACAGCCAGCGCCAGCACGAAAGGCGCGAACCGCGAACGCCTGAACGGCGAGCTCTCACTCCCACTCGATGGTGCCCGGCGGCTTTGACGTGATGTCATAGACCACGCGATTGATGCCGCGAACCTCGTTCACGATGCGGCTCGAGACGCGCTTCAGCACCTCGTGCGGCAGCGGAGTCCAATCCGCCGTCATGCCATCTTCGGAATGTACGGCGCGCACGGCGCAAGTGTAAGCGTAGGTCCGCTGATCGCCCATTACGCCCACGCTCATCACTGGCAGCAGCACTGCGAAGCTCTGCCAGATGCAGGAATAGAGCCCCGCAGCCTTGATTTCGCTGACAACAATATCGTCGGCCTCTTGCAGCAGGGCCACTCGCTCGGGAGTAACTTCGCCCAGGATGCGCACCGCAAGTCCCGGGCCCGGAAACGGCTGCCGGCCAAGAATCTCTTCCGGCATCCCCATATCGCGCCCGATGCGGCGGACCTCGTCTTTGAATAAATCGCGCAGCGGCTCGATCAGCTTCAGCTTCATCCCCAGGGGCAGGCCGCCCACGTTGTGATGGCTTTTGATGGTCTGGCTTGGCCCCTTCACGCTGCTCGACTCAATCACATCCGGGTAGAGCGTCCCCTGCACCAGCCAATCCACGCCGCCCGCCTTTTGAGCGATGCGATGCGCCTCATCATCGAACACCGCGATGAATTCCGCCCCAATTCTCTTGCGCTTGGTCTCAGGATCGGTAATGCCGGCAAGTTGCTTCAAGAACCGTTCGCTCGCGTCCACGGCCACCACGTTCAACCCCAGCTTGTCGCGCATGTTCTTCTGCACGTTTTCAAACTCGTTCTTGCGCAGCACACCGTTGTTCACAAAGATGCAGGTCAACTGGCTGCCGATCGCCTTATGTACCAGCATCGCCGCGACTGACGAATCCACGCCGCCGGAAAGTCCGCAAATCACGTGTCCATTGCCGACCTTCTCGCGAATCCCGGCAACCGTTGTCTCAATAAAATGCGCCGGCGTCCAATCGCCCTTCGCCCCGCATATGTCGAAGACAAAATTCCGGATTAGTTGCGGACCCAGCGGCGTGTGGTGCACCTCGGGATGAAACTGCACCGCCCACATCCGCCGCTCTTCGTTCGCAATGGCGGCCAGTGCGTTCGAAGTGACCGCGGTCCTGCGAAACCCTGGCGGCAACTCGAGCGCTTCATCTCCGTGGCTCATCCATACCTGTATCGATGCCGGAAGCCCCGCGAACAGAGCAGTCGTGCTGTCTTCAAGGGCTACCTCAGCGTGCCCATATTCGCGCTTGGGAGCCGTGCGCACCTTGCCCCCCAGGTGATGCACGATAAAGTGCAGTCCATAGCAGATGCCCAGCGTCGGCAGATTCATCTCCAGCAGCCTGGGATCGGCATTCGGCGCATCCGCGTCATACACCGACGATGGCCCACCTGACAGGATGATGCCGAGTGGCTTGTACGCCTCGACTTCCGCAAGGGGGACAGTGCAAGGAAGAACCACGGAAAACACGCTCAGCTCGCGAATACGCCGCGCAATGAGCTGCGTATACTGCGAGCCGAAATCCAGAATAACGATGGTTTGGGTGTCCACCGTCCAGTGTGGCAGGATGATGGGCGGCCTGTAAAGAATTAGTAGTGATGATTAGCGATCGCGAGATGGTAGAGGGGCGCGAGCATATCACGCCCCTCGCCGGTCGATCAGTTAGTTTTTGCCGTGACCATCAGCAAACAGATCTGACATGACGCCGACATTCGCGTCGCACGCGTGGTTGAGACATTGCAGGCCGAAACCCGCTTCCAGTGACTTCAGCAACGAAAAGCTGTTGTAGTAGGTTGCGCTTTGCACACCCTGGGGACCATAGTTTGTCTGAACGGTGAGAACCACGCGATTCTGGTTCTGCGGCGGATACAGTCCAGAGAGTTGAGTAGTGCTGCCGCTGTAGTCATTCTCGTCCCACACGATGACAATGGCGCTGCGGCCTGACTCCCACGCCCGTGACGCGTGGATCGCCTTCACCAGCCGCTCAATCGTTGAATCGCCCTGCTGAATGAGCCCCGGATTCAGGCCAACCTGGGTTCCGTAGGTGTAACCGGAGTCGTTCTGGCCATAGTCGAAAGCACAGAATGCATCGGCGTTGCCTCTCCCATGCTGATCATTGCACTGGTTGGGCACGATAAACGCGAAGTCAGGAACATTTCCGCTCTTAAGGTCGGCATAAAGCCCTTTGGGTCCGTCAAAGCCGACCGAATTGGCCAGACTGTTGTCGCGATCGTAGCCTTCCTGAACGTTCGCGAAGTAAGCAAATGGGTTGTGCTTTACAGCGTAGAGCTGCACCACGCTCGCCGAAGTGAGCGGAGCCAGCTTCGAGAAATCCGTCAAGTTTGTTGCGGTCCCGTTGCTGTAATTCACGCCGTAAATCGAACCGAGCGGCAGGCTTTCCTGGTAGGATTTCCATCCCATGTGGGCATCGTCAAGCTGGTCGGCAATTGTCTTTCCCACGGTGGAGGCAGCCGGGACTGCCTTCACTCCATCGATGTCGGCGAGCGCAACAAACGGACCACCCACTTCGTTCCAGGTGTCAACAGCCGGCGTTTCTGCGTCAGTACCGGTGCCGGAGATCGGACAGATCTTGCCGGTGTCCACCGGAACCGGCGCATTACCGCCGCCATTGTCCGCATTCACGATCTTGGTCGCGATGTTCGGGGAGCATGATGAGTTCCCCCAATCCGGGGCATTGTCGCTGCGAACTCCGAAATTGGACCCACCCACGACTTCCAGATAGTTCGTCAAACTCGGATGTCCCACGGCGAAATAGTTGGTCGCAAGATTGACCTTCCCGGTCGCGATCAGGCTGTTCAGGTAAGGTTCATTCGGATTGCCGTATACTTGTTGATAGCCATGGTTTTCCATCATGATCAGAAAAACATGATCGAGATGAGGAATGCCGCCGGCGGCATGGTCGTCCTTGGCAAATCCTGGCGTTGCCAGCATGCAAGAGACAATACTCAGTGCCACTGCTTTCTTGAGCATGGAAATAGACCTCTCGAATTTGAGATTTGGGGTGCGTTGGCTTCCTGTTCAGCTAGCCACGCCATGGACACTCTCTGCCGCGAATGTGAACGGGGCCTCAATATGCGACGAAATGTCTGAGAATCTAATTCCAGATGACCCGGATGCTCTTTCCAGCTTGACGCCTTGAACTGCGCAGCCGCGTCGCCGCATCCACGTACTGAACGTCAACAGGTCCGCGACGAATCGCGACACGCCGTCGCAGTCGCGCAATCGAGTTCGAGGCGGAGCGCTCAGCTCAACCGCTCCGCCCCATCCCCAATCCCCTTCAACACCGTTCGTATATCCGCGCGTCGCCCGCGTTCCGCGCTCTACTTCGACCCGCCCGCCTCGCCCTTGTAAACAACCCCGCTCTTCATCACAAACTTCACATCCTGAAGAACGCGCACATCCTCCATCGGATTCTTGTCCACTCCGATGATGTCTGCCCACTTACCCGGTTCCAGCGCTCCCGCCTTCGCCGTCCACCCCATCAAATCTGCCGCATTCACGGTCGCCGACTGCAGCGCCGCCAGCGGGGACATCCCTATCTGATTTACATAAACATCCAGCTCGTGCGCGTTCAGACCATGTGGATACACCGCTGCATCGGTTCCCAGCGCGATCTTCACGCCCGCCTGCATCGCGTGCTTGATGTTCTGCTTGGCTACCG
>NZ_JBARMD010000661.1:0-4905 GCF_049802275.1 Occallatibacter sp.
GCCGACGGCATCCTCTACCACACGTTTGAAGCGCCCCAGATGTGGTCAGACGGCATCAATGGCGCGCCTCCGTTCCTGGCCGCAATGGGCCACTACGACGAAGCAATGCTCCAGATCGAAGGCTATCGAAAGCTGCTGTTCAATCCAGAAAAGAAGCTGATGGCGCACATCTGGGACGACGGCAAACATCAATTTACTGACCCTGCTTTCTGGGGCGGAGGCAATGGCTGGACCACCGCAGGACTGGCGCAGGTAATCCGCAGCTTGCCGCCAAATCAAAAAGATAATCGCAACCAGCTGGTTGCATTTGCCCGCGATGTGATCGACGGCTGCCTCGCACACCAGCGCCCCGACGGCCTCTTCCACAACGTCGTCGATCGCCCCGACACCTTCGTCGAAACCAACCTGGCGCAGATGCTCGCATTCTCCATCTATCAGGGAATCATCGACCAGTGGCTCCCCGCCACCTACCGCCCCCGAGCCGACCGCATGCGCGCAGCAGCCCGCGCGAAGATGGATCAATACGGCTTCGTCCAGGGAGCCTGCAGCGCCCCCGACTTCGACCGTCCCGGCATCTCCACTGAAGCGCAGGCCTTCTGCATCCTCATGGAGTCAGCCGGGCAAGCGTTCCAGTAGATCTGGAGAGCTCGGTCAATACGAATCGCCCGGAACCCCAGAGCGCTTGTCATCCCGACCGAAGCGGAGGGATCTGCAGTTGTCTTTGAAGACTCTTCACCATCACCCCAAAAGCGTCTGTCGAATCTGCCCTGAGAATTCCAACAGCAAGCGTCGATTGGTGGTTGCAAATAGGGAGGGAGCAGCAGTCCTTCAGGCTGCTGAACTCATGCGTATTGGGTCACTGGCCTTTAGGCCCGGAGACTCCACCTTATTCTAATTTTTCATGTTCTTCGGGTGACCCATCGCGCCATGAACATCTGCGGTTTTCGTCGCGACCGTTCGAGTCAAAAATGCTGATTTCCGCATGGGTGGTCATTGCCAGGCGCTTGTCATCTCAACCGAGGCGGAGGGATCTATTCGAATTCCCTTTATCGTTGTCATCCCGACCGAAGTGGAGGGATCTGCCCTGAAAATTCTCATACCTCGATCAAAACTGGGTGGTCCATCCTTGCGCAGCAAGGGTGGGAAAGCACGATCCCACCCGGTTTTCATGGTCTCGGGTGGCGCAAAGAGCCATGCAAGACTGCAGTTGCCTTTGAAGACTCCTAACCATCCTCCAGTGCGCCTTTGGCATCATGCGAAGGCCGGTCCGTGAAGGCCCAAAGCCGCACGACGGACATGCACGTACTGGAGAAGTCGGACTGCGCCGTAGTACCTGTGAACCATTCGAACAAGGCGGCGCAAGCTGCTGCGGAGAGTGGGGAGGGAAGGGTGCAGCTGGAGGAGAACATCGTTTAGGCGTACATGCTCCTGACTCTGAGCGGGAATATGCATGACCCCCGGACTTCAGTTTGCTTCACGCACACCGTCCAAACGTGAAGGAACAACCAATACAGGTGGAGGCTCACGATCAGTCCAAGCCACATCACGCCAACGCCCACATAGATTGGATTGCGGATACGCGAATAGAGTCCGTGCGTGATAAGTTCTTTCGCTTGAGGCGAGACCGAGAAGGACCTTCCCAACTGAATGCGAGCAGTAACGAACAGGAAATACCCGGCAATCGCTACGATCGCTCCTGCAACTCTTAATGCCGTCCAGGGGCGCCGTCGCAAGCCGGGCACGAAGAGATAAAGCAGGAGACAAACAACTGGAACGACCAGCGCAGGGATTGGGATCTTCATTTGGAGTTCCAGATCATCACGCCGCCTCTTTGCGAAGACCCCAAAGGACCAGGGAAGACGCGAGGACGATTGCAATCCCGACTAACATGAAGCCACCCGTGACAGCGGTCTCTTGCCAAGGTTGTCCCCTGTAGCCAGCCCCGGTGATTGGGGAGAGGGCCGCAGTTCCGAAGATTGCAGCGAGTGCAGTCACAAACCAATTTGCATAGGTTCCATAAAGCACGGTCCAGTATGCGATCGTCGAGACAGCCGCTGACAGTCTCACGTGTGTCCAAATGGCACCCAACCCAACTAGAAAGATGCCATTCATCACGCCTTCCAGATGTGCCGCGAGCCCCATCCGCACATTGGCAAAGTGCTGCTCTGCGAAACCGGTTAACAGACCAAGCAGGAACAGGCACATTCCATGAAACATCAACTTTCTTCCAGTTCCTTCCATATTTCTTGATTCCTTTCTTCACGAAGACAGGCTGGAGCAGGCCGGCAAGATTTGAGTCAAGGAGGACCAACGTACTTTTGCGCGGTCGCTCATCGTACATCAAGCTGATGGAATTTGCCCTTGCATGAACAGATCGCCGAAGTGACGGGCAAGATGCCTTTCTAGAATGAGTTCGGGGCCGGAACGTGGGCAACTCGGGAGTTATCCCCGGAAACCTAGCCGAAGGACAATAGTCTTCCCACGAAACGCGCACCGCCTCCCGCCCTATACCTTCCCCTTCCACCCCAGCCAATCCAAAATCCACCGCCACGAGGCCTCTACTGTCTTCTCGCTCGGCGGCGGAGGCAATGCCGCCGTCGGAAACACCACCTGCTTACCCCGATAGCTTTCGGCAAGCTGTTTGAAAACCCGCCCCGCCGGTTTCACCCGCCCATCGTTGGTCAGCAGTCCCAGCGTGTACTCCAGCGGATTGAAATCGAATTTGCGGTCGACGTCGTGGCTATCCCAGTAGCTGAACCAGCTCACACCCTGCTCGATCGCCGCGTGCACCGCCTTCTCCAGCCACTCCGCCTGCTGTTCGTCCGTAAGTTCCTTGATGCAGGTATTGAATTCGCCTGCCCACACCGGCTTCTGCTGGGTGCCTGCATACGAGCGAATCAAAGCCGCCATCGCCGCCAGCAGCTTCACGCTCGGTGGGTCCATCGGGCCACCGTATTTCACCGCGCCGGTCCAGAAGGGATAGCAATGCATCACCGGCATGCGCTGATCCGCAATCAAAGCCTGCTGCGAGAATGTTGTGTCGCTGAACCACGGCCAGTGATCGACACCGTTCACATTCAGCCGTCCCGGCAGTGCTTCGTTCATCAGCGCAAACATCCGCTTCATCCACGCGTCCCCGTCGGCGGTCTTCGCGCTCCAGCAGGTGTTGATCTCATTGCCCAGATCGAAGCCGATTACATTTTCGTGAGGCGCGAGCGTTCGGCTCAGTTCGCGTACAAAAAGCTCTTGTGCTTCCAGCGTCACCGGGTCCGTAAAAAACAGATTTGACTGCCGATGAAACGGCGGCAGAAAGTACCACCCGCTCAATTGCCCCGTGAAAACAGTAACCAGCGCATCCATGTGCCGGTCACCCATCAGCGTGACGAGCTGATCGAGTCGCTCAAGGTGTGCCGGGCTCACCCATTTCGGATTCGGCTGGAAGAATGGCCAGATCAGCAGAATCCGCAGATGATCGGCTCCCAGCGCAGCAATCGCGTCGAGGTCCCGTTTGATCGGGTCAGAATTCCAGTCGTTCCAGCAGAACCACCAGTTGTGCGAAGGCGTGTAGTTGACGCCAAAGCGGTGGCGCCTCGGATCCTGCCGGCCAGACATTCCAGAATCTATCGCAGCGAATGCACGTGTGATCGTGCTGTTCTCCGCCGCCAATGCAGCCGTCACTGCGGCGCTCGTCGAGATAAAGTTGCGTCTGTTCAATCTGTCTTCCTCGCGAAAACAAAGACTATTCCGATCGGGGAGGGGCGTCCAGCAGCCTTCATCTTTTTGGTCGTCAATGCCACCTTGAGCCATTTCGTAGCTAAGCTCTTGAATTCACTCGGACGATTTCCCTCGACCATTTGCATGTAATTTCCCGTACGCGGAGCACAATACCATCATGGCGACCCTGCACACACTGGTGTGCTCTCTGTTCTCTGGACCCTGCTCTCCCTCCTCTAAGTCCCATGCCGAGAAGACTCTGCAGCTAAGTTCGTTTCTTTGGAGGACTTTACGGCCGTATCCCTCTCGTAAACCTATGATTCCGGGGACATTCGTCACAGAGTATGGGGGGGGAGAGGGGAGGGCAACCAAATGGTTGCATTTGCCGTTTGCCGGCTTATCTGCCAATCATCGCCGCAGTTTCCACTCCCGCTATTCGTTTCATGATGAGCGATTAGCCATCCAAACGTCACTCTTTCGGAAACACCCATATACGCGATCCACAACTTCGCCGACCTAAAATGAGTTGTGCGCAAAGTCCGGCTTTTCCTTCCGCTCTTCATCCTTATTCCCATCGCCATGCTGATGGGCTGCTCCTCGGCACCCACCATTGACCTGCCGACGCCGGTAAGCACCATCGGGCAGGCAACACCGATCACGGTTCATGCAACGAACCCGCGCGGAATCAGCAGCGCTTCTGCGACGATCGAGCAGAACGGCGCCAGCTATCCGGTCTGGCAGATGGCGCAGCCGTCGAAGGCGAAGGAGTCGACCTGGAACTTCACCGTTGGCGTCAAAACCACGCCGCAGCTCAAAGACGGCAAGGCCAGGCTGATCGTCGAGGCTACCTCGAACGGCCTGATGCACAAATCCGCCCGCATCGAGCGCGACGTAACAGTGGTGACGCAGCCGCCCACCGTCAGCGTCGACTCTGACCAGCACTACCTTTATCAGGGCATGGCCGACACCGCGACCTTCACCGTAACCGGCGCCTACTCTTCTGCCGGAGTGCGCGTTGGCGACCAGTCCTATCGCTCCTGGCCGATGCCCGGCGGCAAACCCGGCCTCTTCTCGCTCTTCGCCTTCGCGTGGAACATGCCTCCCGGCACGATCCCGGTAGTCTTCGCCTCAAATGGCGCGGGCAACGACGTAACCAGCCCGATCGTGTTCCAGTTTCCCAAAAAGGAGCAG
>NZ_JBARMD010000662.1:0-3835 GCF_049802275.1 Occallatibacter sp.
TCTCCGGGGCAATGGACTGATAAGTAGCTTCAATGTAAAACCTCTCACGCTCGCTCACGCGCTGGCGCAGCTCGTAAGCTTTTCGGCTGGTGTCGGCAGCATTGGTGGTATCGCCCAAGTTGGCATAAGCGTGTGCCAGCCGACCGTAGGCCATTGCAAAATCAGGGTCCACGCTTGTTGCTTGCTCGAAAAACAGAATGGCTCCCTTAAAGTCCGCTTCAATATCCATGGCCCGAGAGCCCTGGCCATAAGCTTGCAAAGCCTCCAGCGATCCGGTAGTCACATCTTCCGCAGGAACGTCGTATTTCTGTATCGAGGCCAGCGATTCGCCCAGCTTTTCGCGCATCCTTGCTGCCATCTTGCCAAGCCCTGGGAGGACCTGCTCTTTGCCGACCATCGTCTCGTGCATTTCGGTCAATACGTCACCGCTTGCGCAGTTCAACGCCTTCAGCGACAGCTCATAAGGGCTACCGTGTCCAGAGATTGCACCCTCGATGGTCGCCTTGCTCCCCGTGCGCTGACAGATGTCGCGGGCCAACTGATGCGTGAGGCGCGCACCTTCGGGCCTGGCCAGCAGGCTAAGTGTCTTCGCAATGCGATCATCGGAAACAAGACTTAGAAAGGGCGACTGCTCAAGTTGAGATGTTAGGCCCTGTCGCAAAGTCCCGTCGAAAACTGCGTCCCCGGTGGTGTTGGTGAAGTCAGCCAATACTATCGAGTCCTTGTCGGTGAGCTTCACCGCGGGATGTGCACGCCAGTAAAGACCACCCACCACTCCCAGGGCGATCACAACTGCCGCGCCAGCCGTGAGCTTGATCCATCGGGGACTCGGCGACCTTTCGAGCGCCGGGGCTCCCGCAACCGATATATGAGCCTTGTTTCCAGGCAGCCGACGCTCAAATGTGGGCGACAACGCCGCAAACGGCTCGGCATCGGGCTCTTCGATTTCCGTCGAAACCGCAGTGCGCGCATGGGATTCCGTATCCCGCTTCAAGCGTTGCAGGTCGGCTCGCATTTCCGCTGCGCTCTGATAACGCAGGTGGCGGTCTTTCTCCAGGGCTTTGTTGATAATCCGCCCCAGATCGGGCGGGAGATCAGGATTAAGTCGGACCGCAGCAACCGGCGGGTCTTTCAGAATCGCGCTGAAAACCACCCCCGAGGTTTCTCCTTGGAACGGTACCGTCCCTGTTGCCATCTCGTAGAGCACCGCACCAAAGGAGAACAAGTCAGCTCGGCCGTCGAGCGCTTTGCCTCGCACCTGCTCCGGCGACATGTAGGCGATAGTGCCAAGCACCATGCCAGGCGTAGTCACTTGCTGTTCATCTTCGGAGGCTTGGGCCGCGGCTCGCACCTTCGCGAGTCCGAAATCCAAAATCTTGGCATGGCCGCGTTTGGTCACAAAAATGTTGGCAGGCTTTATGTCGCGGTGCACAATTCCCTGGAAATGGGCGGCGTCGAGTGCGTCGGCAATTTCAATCGCCAAACCGATTAGGATGTCAGTCTCAAGGTGTTTCCCGCCGATACGATGCTTCAGCGTCACACCATCCAAAAACTCCATGGCGATGAACGCTACACCGTGTTGCTCGCTGATGTCGTAGATCGTGCATATATTTGGATGGCTAAGGGCGGAAGCTGTTTCAGCCTCGCGCTGAAAGCGGGCCAGGGTGTCTGGGTCTCGAGCGACTTCGCCAGGCAAGAATTTAAGAGCGACGAGACGATGCAACCGAGTATCTTCGGCTTTATAAACTACACCCATCCCGCCACTGCCAAGTTTCTCAAGAACGCGAAAATGGGAAACATCCTCGCCAATCAGTATCGATTCGCCCCCTGCTTCCAGTGTCTCCCGAGCAACGAGTTTTCCCATCACTTCCAGTGCCGGGGAATCAATGAAATGCTCCGCTCTTTTCTCGTGGACAAGCAGCGATTCCACTTCACGTCGCAGTGTTTCGTCGCCTTCACATGAGTGCTCAAGAAATTCAGCCCGGCGGCTTTCGTCAAGGTTAAGGGCGCGGTAGCACAGATCTTCGATTTGGCGCCAGCGTTCAGGCTCCACGGCCACCATCCACGCTCAATTCTCTCAGTAGCCAGATCTTTGCCAATTTCCAGTCCCGCGCTACAGTGTCAACCGAAACTTTCAATACTTCTGCTGTTTCGTCTACGCTCAACCCGCCAAAGAATCTGAGTTCAACAACCTTGCTTTTCCGCTCGTCCACTAGACTCAGCGCCTTCAATGCGTCATCCAGCGCCACCAGGTCAGGATCGGAGTCTGCGCAAACAGACGGCGCTTCATCCAAGGAAATGTGAGGTGCTCCGCCTCCTCTTTTCTGGCTGCCGCGGGCGCGGGCAAAATCGATCAGAAGGCGCCGCATGAGCTGAGCGGACACAGCAAAAAAATGCGCCCTATCTTGCCAATTCACTTGTCCGCAGTCAACAAGCTGCAAGTAGACTTCGTTGACCAATGCCGTTGTCTGCAGGATGTGGCCCGGCTGTTGTCCCGCCATATAGTGCCGCGCTACTCGACGCAATTGTTCGTAGACCAGGGGGGTGAGCTTTTCCAGAGCTTGGTCGTCTCCGGATGTCCACGCCTTGAGAAGTTGTGTGACCTCATGAGAAGTCGCGGCCATTCTGACCCCCTTTCGAAGCAGCAGATTTCATGTTCCGCAGGCTGAAGCTATGCGGCCAGACGCACCCCTGGAGTAGCGAATCTCGATTCCACCGATTATTTCATTGCCGGGTTACAGTTTTGGCCTGCATTTTCCGTTTTCTTAAATAGAAGGATTTGCGCGCCGGAGATCAAGGAAATCGATGGAGATCGGTATGAAGACACCCTTCGTTTCAACCGGGGAAAAGGATCAGGCCGCCACCTGCCTTCTGAGTCTGCCGAAACCAAAGGATTGCGCCAATGATTAATCGCTACCGCCCAAGAATCATCATCGCTGACGACCATACTTTGATCGCCGAGGCCTTCAAGGGAGTGCTGGAAACGGAATTCGACGTTGTCGCAGTTGTCAACAACGGCCAGGCACTCATTGATACCGTCTGCCGATTGAATCCAGATCTTGCCCTGGTTGACGCCTATTTGCCAATGCTCAACGGTCTGGATGCGTGCGAACATATCAGGCGTATCAAGCGGACTGTCAAAGTTGTTATTGTTACCACGAACGCAGACCGTGATACTGCAGCCGATGCGTTTCGGCGTGGCGCATTTGGGGTCTTGCCAAAGACATCTACAGTGGCGGAGTTGCAAATCGCGATCCGAATAGTAATCAAGGGAGAGCGCTATGTGTCACCGCTAATTGCTAGAGACACTTTTGATCTTCAAATGGAATTCGAAGGATCGACGGGATTTCCTGGACCGCTTACGATCCGCCAAAAACAAGTGGTGCAACTCCTGGCGGAGGGAAAATCCATGAAAGAAGTGGGATTGGATTTGACAGTGACCCCGAGAACCGTGGCTTTTCACAAATACCGCGTCATGCATATGCTTCACCTCAAGAGCCATGCGGAGCTGATTCAGTACGCGATGAAGGAACACATGGTCGCTTTCGAGTAGTACATTCTTTTCGGTTCAAAAAATGCCATCCGAGTGAGCTACATCACATCATGCTGCGCAATCATCTTGGATAGTAGCGACGATTGCCCAGAAATGTGATTCAACACCGCCTGCACTCCTAGGAACTTGTTGAAATAGGTACCCGTTTGCGTCGCAGGTTGGCAGCCATTCGTCTAACAGACATGCGTGGAGACGAGCGGGATCAGGACGGTATGTTCAGCTATATATCGTTGGAGCAGCGTGTGCCTCAGGATCATCCATTGCGGGCAGTTCGCAAGTTGA
>NZ_JBARMD010000663.1:0-5957 GCF_049802275.1 Occallatibacter sp.
GGTTTGCTGATCGACGATCCGGCCGCCGCACCTGTGCGCGGAACCTACGACGTGGACGTTATCGCGGAGATTGCTTCCTACGCCGAGTACACCGTCTTTTCCGAGCGGCTTCGCGCTCTCGGATTCAAAGAAGACAGCCGCGAAGGCGCGCCGCTGTGCCGGTGGATTCACGGCGCATTGACCTTGGATGTCATGCCGTTGGACTCCCAAGTTCTCGGCTTTTCGAACCGTTGGTATCCGGATGCATTGCGCACGGCTGGGAACGTCGAGCTTCCTGGCGGGCTGGTCATCCGGGCCATCAACGCGCCGTACTTTCTCGGGACCAAGCTCGAAGCATTTCACGGACGGGGGAAACGGGATTACCTCGCGAGCCATGACCTGGAAGACTTCATTGCAGTAGTCGATGGCCGATCATCGCTCATACCAGAAGTCGAAACGGCTTCTTCGGCGCTGAAGATTTATATCGCCGATGCCGTCCGAACGCTTCTTGGGGAATCACGCTTCCTCGACGCTTTACCCGGGTATCTCCTGCCCGACGATGCCAGTCAAGCCCGGATCGGGCAACTTCTCGCGAAGCTCCGCAGACTCGAGACGATCCGCTGACTTGGTGGCGACGCCTAAGCCACGATCCGCTCTGGATGGTCGGTCCGCGCATATTTCCGAAGCTCGGAGACGGGGACGAGAACCCGGCCGCCAATGCGTCGCGTAGGCAGACGCCGAGTCGCGATCAGATAGTCGAGGGCCCTCTGGCTGATGGAAAGCATCTGTGCAGCCTCTTCTCGGCTCGCCAGCATTTTGCTTTCCACCGCGACGGTAATTCTCGCGGGCGGTTTCTTCTGTTCGCTGCCTGCTGATCTCATATCCGATGCTCCTGGTTGTCAGCCCGTCTTCGCGCGTTGCAACGCGAGGGGCTGGAGAATTTGCTTGCACCTGCGATCAGCTACAGCTTTGACCAGTTTTGAATCCGTGTCCAAGACCTTTTACTTACAGTGCGATTCCTAGAAGACATCACAGAGGCATTAGCGGCCATTCGGCGGCGTCTTCGCGCATTTGAGGGTACAGCCGAATCTGAGTTGTGCCAATCTCGGTTTCCCGCTTGCGACGATGCCTACAAGACATCACTCTTGTCCTAATAGGTATTGGACTCGCGCGCGAGATGGCGGTATGTTGTCGCTCACGATGGAAGAAATCAGGGCATGCATCCCGTTCGGTGCTGCGCACCGGGTGAATTTCGACACTCCACCCCTGAAAGGGAACTGCCCAGATACTTTGGTATCTCGACAGATACCACTGAAAACACAGCACGCTTGCAAAACGCGGTATCTGGCCAGATACCACGTAAACACGGGATGGAGGTCACCATGGATGACGTTCAGACAATGAGGGATCGACCCAAAGAGAAGCTGCGCGGACGTGATCGCCGCTCGCTCAATTTGAGTACGAAGCTCACAGCAGTCGAGGCGAGGGTCATCGAAGACGCCGCAACGCGCGCGGGCAGAACGCCGAGCGAATGGGCACGTGAAGCATTGCTGAGGGCAGCTCAAGGTGGTAGTTCGAACCCGCTTGGTGTGGATATCTTTATCGAATGCGTCGGTAGTCAGATGTTGATGATGGCTGCATTCGACCCGCTCCTGAAAGCGTCTGGAATGCCGACGGAGCACATTAGCGCACTCTTCGATCGGGTCCAGAAGGCGAAGCTAATCCGGGCGCAAGAACTCCTCGCAAGGCGCGCGAATCGGCGCGCCGAAGAGGCCCGACGAGCAACCGAATGACATTCCCCGGATAGCAGAGAATAGCCGAGGCCGGGGCGGAGTCAAGGTCGCGCGTCCGCGCGCCGCTTCGCGGGCAGAGAGCCCTGACACCGCCCCTGGTGCCTCGGCAAATCATCCAATTATCCGGGGAATGTCATAAAAAATGCAGAAGACCAAAACGGTGAGGTGAGCGATGCGCGGAGTCTACGAGAATCCCATCGGAAGCGGCATCTGGTGGGTTCACTACTATGGAGCCGGAAAGCGGCACCGGGAGAAGGTAGGTCGCAAGTCGGATGCGATCAAGTTGGACCAATCGCGTAAGGCCGATGTAGTCGCCGGAAGGAAGCTTCCCGAGCTGCGCAACAGCAAGGTCGTCGCGCTGTCTGAACTGATTGATGATGTACTCGAATTCGTCGCCCATCATAAGGACAATCGGAGCTACGAAAGCAAGGGCGAAATCGTCATGAAAGCGCTCGGCTCTAAACCCGCCGCAGACCTCACTCCGCAGGAGTTGGAACGGTGGCTTAGGACCCGCTGCAAAACGCCAGCAACGGCGAACCGCTATAAGGCCTTTATCTCGCTCTGCTATCGCGAGGGTGTTCGCAATGGCAAAGTGATCGTTAATCCCGCCCGTCTGGTGCGGCAAAGGAAAGAAGGAACGGGTCGGCTTCGGTTCCTTAGCCGTGACGAATACGATCGGCTCCACAAAGTGATTACGGCGCGATTCCCGGAACATTTGGCCGAGTTTGTTGTCAGCGTTCACACCGGAATGCGACTGAGTGAACAGTCTTCGTGCATGTGGTCCCAAGTCGATGTAGAGCGCCGGACAATCGAGCTGACGAAAACGAAGAATGGGTCGGCTCGAACGGTGCATCTCAATTCCGACGCTCTAAGGGCAATTGGTTCGCTCAAACGACCTCTACAAAAGGCTCCCGATCCGGTCTTTCCACGCGAGGGATCACATGGCCGATTCGATACCCGATCGTGGTTCCAACCCTGTCTCGAAGAAGCGAAGATCACGAATTACGTCTGGCATTCGAACCGGCACACATTCTGCTCCTGGCTCGCGATGGCTGGAGCATCGATTAAAGAGATCCAGGAACTCGCCGGCCACAAGACGATCACAATGTCTGCGCGCTACAGCCATCTCTCCCCCGAGCATCGGCTTTCCGTCATTGATCGGATCGCCACGGTGAATTGAATCCTTGTGGCGGTCAAGAGACCCAGCCGAAATTGATTCGGTTTCGGTGAGCGCATTGGCGATTATGCACTCGTCGACCGACACTTGTTGGGATGCTGGCGTGAAACCGTTTATGAGGACTAATCGTTGCGATCGTCCCTAACCCGGGCTCGACAAGCGCATTGGCTGAATTCCCTCGGTCAAACAAGAAGGTCGCGCTTATGGGATAGCGGTTCCTACCGCAGGTGCGACCATCCTCAATTGGAAAGAAATCCTTCGGGCCTATCGTGCCCTGCCAACAACCAGGGAGCATAATTACGTAAGGCGAGGCGTTCCTCTGCCGTAGGTCCCTGGCGGCGCGAGTTGGGCGCGCAGCGGTGGCTCTGCCATGTCGCGTTTGTCGCTCGTAAAGACCGCATCTCCCTGCGAAATAAGGTAGTTCGCGGTGCGGGCTGCGAGAGCTTGGATGGTGAGGCCCGGGTTCGCAGATCCCTGCGTTGGCAGAATCGAGCCGTCACAGACGAATAGATTTGCGATATCGTGAGTGCGCCCAAACTTGTCCACAACCGACGAGGCGGGGTCAGAGCCCATGCGAGCCGCGCCAACAAGATGAGCATAGCGCGCTTCCTGAATTACCTCTGTGGCACCTGCGGCGTACATCACTTCCATCGTTTTCTCTTTGGCGCCTTTGATGAGTTTTTTATCGTTATCGTGGAGATTGAACGTGACGTGGGCGACCGGAAGTCCGAAGCGATCGGTCTCGTCGGCGAGCGTTACGCGGTTATCCACCCAGGGCAGAATTTCGCCGAGTAGTCCGAAGGTGGCCCAGTAGTTGTAGTCCATCATTTCGCGACGCAGGCCCCAGCCCCACGCCTTTTTCGCGGCGACCATTTGCTTGCCGAATGCGATGGGGAGCGGCCCGACGGTCTGAATAGCGAAGCCCCGTGCGAAATCGTTCCTGGGATTCGTTTCGTAGAACTCTTCCGTCAGGGCGTGCGCTGGCGGGGCCTTGTACATGCGCACCGGCTGATCGAAGCGCCCGAGGACAACGTTGCCGGCCTGGGCCATCAGATATCGACCCACAGTCCCGCTGGAATTTGCAAGTCCCTGTTCAAAACCAGCACAAGCAGAATTGAGCAGAAGACGAGGTGTTTCGATGGAATAGCCGGCAACGATGACGGCTTTCGAGCGCTGAAAATGGGCGTCGCCGTTGTCATCGAAATAATGCACGCCCACAACGCGCCGATTGCTACCCACCTCGATGCGCGAGACCATGGAGAGATCGCGAATCTCGGCGCCGCTTTCAAGAGCATCGGGAACGTGGGTGACGAGGGTGCTGGCTTTCGCCCCAACTTTGCAGCCCTGAATGCAGAAGCCGCGATAGATGCAGTGCGGGCGATCTCCGTGCGAGCCCGAAAGAATCGCAACCGGGCCTCCAATGGAGACAGGAATGTTAAGCGCTGAGCAGCCTTTGATGAGCGCATTGCCTACGCCGCCCATTGGATGCGGGCCATAGGCATAACCATGCGGATGTCCCCAGGGATAGTACGCCGGTCCAGCAACGGGCATCTCGATTTCGAGCTGTTCGTAGTAGGGTCGTAGAATCTCATACGAGATAGGCCAATCCACCCCGATACCGTCGCGAGTATAAACTTCGAAGTCGGATGGATGGAGGCGCGGAGTGAACGCAGCCCAGTGCACCGAGCCGCCACCTACTCCGCGGCCACAGTTGTTGGCACCCAGCGCCAGAGGATTATTCCCACCCGTGACGCGGGGATCTTCCCAGTAGAGCTGATGCGATCCGGATTCATCGGAGACCCAGTCGCGCTCTGTATCCCAGAACGGGCCAGCTTCAATTGCTACGACCTGAAAGCCTGAGCGAGCGAGCCGCTGTAACAGGACTCCGCCCGCAGAGCCGCAACCAACAATCACATAGTCAACTTCCTCGCTCTCCGAAAAACGACGCATAGGCATGTGAATCTTCTGGAGCGGCCCGAGCATGTGGGCGGCGCCATTTCGATTCTCAAACGCGCCTTGGATTGGCCTCTTCATGAAACCTCGCGGGCGGCTTTAGCCGATTTGTTCGGACTCCAGGTGGAGATGCTGGGTCGATTCGGTTGTGTCAGAAACGGCATAGGTGGGCGCATCCCACTTGTAGCGGTGGGGCTCGACCTCCCACGGCTCAGGTTCGCCGCGTTCGAGACGTGTGTAAGCGCGGGGATAGGCCGGCCCGCCAAAACCGATCTCGTCCCACGCCCAGGGATGCGCGTAGTAGCCTTCGAGCGCATCCTGCATGAGCATCTGCCAGAAACGGCCAATGGACATCTTCTTCCAGATAGGCGCTCCGGCCGTCGGCTTCTTATCGTGAATTGCCTGCAGAACAATTTCCTGCTGCCGCTGAGGAAGATCGAGGAAGTCTCCTCCAAAGCGCTGCCTCGCTTCGAGGTTGATCGCTTCCTGTCCGAGTCGGTAGGCCTCGCGGTCGGGAGGCATTGTCTCGTAGCGATACCCGATCCCCTGATTCCGATAAAGCCGAGCATCGAGCGGCTCGACGATGGGGATGCGGCGCTCCGGCGTGCGGTCGTGCTGCGGCATGAGATGATCGAAGACCGCTCGCCAGAACTTGGCTTCGCCTGCAGTGAAGAAACGGATAGACGGCGTCTGCTCAGCCCGCATGGTGACGACATCGCGGGTGGCCTCATCCCAGAATGCCTTCTGCGACATGGTGTGAAAGCCTGGATAGTATCCCGGCTGCTGCATTTGCGGTAGCGGTTCTCCCGTAGCGGGATCGCGAGGGAGCAGTACGGGGTCTGGAGCATCATTGGGATTCATACTGTCTCCGGAGATTCATGATGCGATGGGGACTCATCCCCTTCTTCGCCGCAAGAGACTGGCCAGTATTCCCAGCATGCCTGCGGCGCCAAAGAGTAGTGGAGCAAAGATAGGCGGTCCATACATGATGTTGTAGAGCAGATGCTGGCGTCCGCCGGGCCGGCGAAGCACGCCGCGCGCGTGGTAATAGAAGC
>NZ_JBARMD010000664.1:0-13001 GCF_049802275.1 Occallatibacter sp.
CTTGTCAAACCCCGCTTGTCATCCCGAGCGAAGTCGAGGGACCTGCAGCTGTCTTTCCTCCTCATCTCCTGAACACCTGCGTGCCCCATCCATGGCGCAGCCTGATCGCGGCATGGGTGGGAAACCACAGACTCTGCCCAGTTTTGTCCTCCTGAGCGAAGTTTGGCACGCAAGCGCAAAACCAAGTCGAAGGACCTGCTCTTGTTTTTCCGCAGATCGTTGTTCTCTGAGGATTCCGAACGCGGTTGCGCAGGCGATCCAACCCGATTATTCATTCTTTGGAAAATTGGTCGACTTCTTCGCCTCCGGGCGACCCGGTATAGGCTCCCACACAATAAGTGTCATGCTTTCGATCAAGGGAAGGCCAAATTCAGATGAATCGCCTTTGATCTGGCCATCCACGGAATAGACCTCAAGCTCGATCAGTCTTCCAGCCTTCTGAAAAAGTAAGACGCCGACCAACTCTCCTCGTTGTGTCTTCCCGGCGAAGTCGCCGACGATAGTCTCGCCCGCATCTTTGCCCTGCGGCGCTCCCACTGGAACGTCAAGCCGGATCGAAGGACAGCCACATTTGCAACTTCTCGCTGCACGAATGCTCTCCAGTTGCGGCCGGAATGTCCGGAGGTCTTCCAATCCGTGCTCAAACATCCAGCGGAGCAGCTCATATTCTTCTTTCGAAAGCGATCTCAGCGGTTCGATATCGTTCTTGGAATTCACTCGACCCTCAGATTACAAGGAAAACTGCCCAACGCCGGTTCTCATCTTTTTCTGTAAAATTTCCTCATGCGCCGCCCTCGGCCCTTCCTAGCCCTCGCCCCCGCACTCCTGGCGCTTCCCGCCAGTCCCGTCCCGGAGAACTACCTCCCATGACCCTCGCCACCGACACACTCGTCTCGCTCGACGCCATCCGCGCCGCTGCCGATCGCATCTCCGGCATTGCCGTCAAAACGCCTCTGGTTCGCGCTTATTTCCCCAGCCTCTCTGGCAACGTATTTCTCAAAGCCGAAAGCCTCCAGCCCATCGGAAGCTTCAAACTTCGCGGCGCCTCCAACAAAATCCTCCAGCTCACTCCTGAAGAAATCTCCCGCGGCGTCATCACCTACTCCAGCGGCAACCACGCGCAGGGCGTCGCCTATGCCGCCCGAGCGGTCGGAGCAAAGGCTGTAATCGTCATGCCGTCCAACGCGCCGGCCATCAAGCGCGCCGCCACCCTCGCCTACGGAGCGGAAATCGTCGACGTTGGCGTCGCCTCCAGCGAACGTCTCGCCAAAGCTGAAGAACTCGTGGCCAGGCACGGCTACATCGTCATTCCGCCTTACGATGACGAGCAAATCATCACCGGCCAGGCCACCTGCGGCCTTGAAATCGTTGAACAACTCCCCGACGTCGATCTCGTCCTCGTTCCTGTCTCCGGCGGAGGCCTCCTCAGCGGCGTCGCCACCGCAGTCAAGCGCCTCGACCCTCACGTGAAAGTCTTCGGCATCGAGCCCGAACTTGCTGGCGACACCGCCGAGAGTTTCCGCACCGGCAAGATCGTCACCTGGGGCGCCGAGCTAACCAGCCGAACCATCGCCGATGGCCTGCGTACCCAAAGCGTCGGCGAGCGCAACTTCGACCACATCCAGGCCTTCGTCGACGGCATCATCACCGTCACCGAAGCCGAAATCCGTGCCGCCATGCGAGCCATCGTCAACTCTGCACGCATCGTTCCCGAGCCCAGCGGAGCTGTCTCCTCCGCGGCCCTTCTCTTCCACTCAGCTCAGCTTCCCCCCTATAAGAATGCGATTGCCGTAGTCTCCGGCGGAAACGTCGACCCCGGTTTGCTTGCCCAGGTGCTCACCGAAACCGACGCCTGACGTCGTTCGACTATGATCTTTCCTGTGACGACTTCAACATTTCGCGCAGCCCCTCTACTTGCGCTCTGTCTCATTCTCTCGGTGTTGCCCCTCGCAGCCCAGAAGAAGAAAGACAACTTGCAGAAGCCCATGGCCGGCCCACGGGCCACGGCCCTTCGCGTCACCTGGCTCTACGTCTCCGCGGATCTCGGTGCGCAAAAAGTCGGCCGCGTCCAGATAGGCAGGGAAATGGTGGTCGCCGAAAAAAGTAGCGACTGGCTGCGCGTCTTCGCCAACACCGACATCGAAGAGGAACATAGCTCAGACGCTCCTATATTCGACACCACCGACGTCCCGCCGCCCATCTCAGGGTGGATACAGGCCAAGGGCATCGTCATCGAGAACACGCCGAACGGTGACCAGGTCCTGATGGGCGCGGCAGCGGACCAGGAAGCCCTTGCCTCTGATCCCCGCGGCCCGGTGAACGCCGCCCGTACCGCGCACCTGCTCTATCGTCGCATCGTCGAGATGTTCCCCAACTCGCCCCTCGACGCTGAGGCAGCATGGCGCGCCGCCGACATCCTCTGGCAGATCCAAAAGGCTGACTCCGCGAGCCGTCCCTCCGCTAAGGAACAAGCACCCTACCTGCGCGAGCAGATGGACGAAGACGGCCTGAAGAAGGTCATCAAATTTTATCCGGGCACCCGCCAGGCTGACTACGCTGCATTCGAACTCCTTGACAACAAGCTCTGCGGCGACTGGCAAGGGCAGGAAAAATGCCCCGAAAAGGAATCCGAAATCTACGAAAAATATGCGGCTGAACACCCCGATGGTCCCCGCACCGCGCAAGCTCTTTATCTGGCGGTTTACCGTCAAGCCGTTCTCACCGACATGTACGCATCCGACAATAACGACAAGAAAAGCGACGCCGCGCACAATCATGCCCGCGAGCTTGCCGCAAAACTTAGAGAGAAATTTACTCAGGCGGACTACACTGCGCGAGCCTCGATGCTTGTGTTCAAATTGGATCAGGGAATTCCGGTCTATGGCATCGAAAAACAGTAGATCCCAACAGACTCCACCGATGGCATTCCGAATTCCCCTGTTTATACCGGAGGCTTTTTGAACGTCTATATTCAGTCGGTTCTCTTGGGCATCGTCGAGGGCTTAACCGAATTTCTTCCTGTCAGTTCGACCGCGCATCTTCGCATCGCCGAGGCCGCAATGCGCATCCCCCTGGACGATGCGTACTGGAAGATGTACACGATCGTAATTCAGGCAGGCGCCATCTTCGCTCTTGTGCTTCTTTATCTCGAACGCATCGTCGCCTTCATCAAAAGCTTCCCACGCGGCGAGAGCGGCGATCGTACCTGGAAGAACCACCCAATCTCACTTACCCTCATTGCCTTCTTCTTCACCTCAATCATTGCGCTACCGCTGCACAAGATAAGTGAGAAGCACCTCGGCAGCGTAGCAATCATGGCATGGGCGCTGCTCCTCGGCGGCATCATCATGTGGGTCATCGACGCGCGCGCATCCCGATACGAGCCAAACACGCTGCACGTCGAAGAGATGAGCCTCGGCCAGGCCATCTGGATCGGTATCTGTCAGTCGCTTTCGGCCATTTTTCCCGGCACCTCGCGCTCCATGTCCACCATCGCGGCCGGCCAGATGGTCGGGCTCGACCGTCCCTCGGCGCTCGAATTCAGCTTTCTCCTCTCGATTCCCACCATGATCGCCGCCACCTGTTGGGATCTGCTCAAGTCGATTCATCCAGGCAAGTCGGCGCTCGCAGCCGGAGCGGTGCCCGTCGCCGAAGTTCACATGACCAGCCAGAATTGGATTGTGCTCGCCATCGGCTTCGTCGTTTCCTTCATCGTGGCCCTCGGTGTGGTGGAGTGGTTCCTGATGTGGGTGCGGTCCCACGGCTTCACGGTCTTCGCCATCTACCGCATCGTGCTCGGCATCCTGCTCCTCGTTTTGGGCAGCAAGCTCCTCGGCAGCTAAGCTCTCGAGTTCAACCCCGGGCAGTTCGGATGATCGCTGTGAAGTTGGTTCTTCACGTAAACATCTAGTGGGGTTTCAGGAGTCCACCAAGAGCATTCGAGAGTGAATCGGTGCTTTTTGAGGACGGCTTCGCCGCGCCCTTCCTGGGAGTCCCTTTGGTGGCGCTGTTGACGATTCCACCCATGTTGGGCGTAAAGGTCGGGTTGGAGGTCGTCCCCCCGATGGCAACAGGGACGCCATTGCGGAGGGCAGCGCCCGCGTAGTTTCCTATGACATTGCCGGCTGCGCCTCCCACGGCACCCCCGGGGATCAAACCCACCAAACCAGCGATTCCTCCCGAGCCCGCAACAGCCCCAGCCTTACTGGCCGCGCCCAGCACGCCCGTGAGTTTGAGGATGACGTTGTAGTTAAGTGCGCCGGCTGCGCTGATAGTACCCGCACCTGTAGCCGATCCAATTGAAGGCACGACGACTGAGACGTTGTCCGTGCGCACATTTCCGCCGTTAATCGCGACGTTCGCACTGAGCGACTGAATGGCGGTGCCCGATCCGGGCTTGATTCCAGCCAGCGAGCTGAGAGGCCCCAGCTTCGACCCGAGGTCAAACCCGGCAAGGTTTGTGTTATCGATGCGGACTGGACCGCTGATGATTGGCGCACCAACAGCGCCGGTGACGCTGAGACTCGTCGTGAGGGTTCCGCCCTGGAGGCGCGAACCGGACGGAAGGTGGACACCGACAGAGGGCAGGAACGCCTCAAGCTCGTCGATCGATGCAGCCTTGGTGCTCGCATTGAGATTGAGAGTAGTGGTGGCTCCGCTGGTCTGATAGGTGCCCGAGATGTTGATGATTGCTTTGCCGATGGCGATGTCGGCGTTCTGGAGCTGGCCAGTGAGGGCCTGCACGTTCTGCAGGGCCGTGACCTGAACGACGACTGGTTTCGCAGAGGGCGACCCGTTCTTTGCGATCTGGAGACCCTGGATGTTCGCGGAGATGTTTGCGTTGAGATTCTTGCCGTCGGACTGAGCCTTAAGATCGATGTTTGCGATGCCGCTGATTCCCGCATCCGGCGCAACGACTCCGCTGGTGGCGAGGTCGAGGTGCGAAATCCCAATGTGCGCATTGAGAGGCGTTGCGATGGCGCTCGCCTGATTGATGGGTCCTACGGTGCCGTCACCCGTTACAGAACCTCCCCCGGGGATCTGCGCACTTAGCTTGAATGGCGAGGCGGCAGTGGGGGAGACATTAGTCAGCTCGGCGTTGAGCTGTTGGTAGACGGCAGGCTTGGCCTGCCCGGGCGTGGTGATGGTGACCGCCCCATTCTTGATCTGAAGGTGGTCGGCTGTAAGTGTGCTCAGCATATCGTTGCTGCCAGGCGCGGGCGGAGGCGGCGCAACGGTGGGCTTGTTTTCGCGCACGAGCGTGAGTCTCGGCGTGTCCACGACGAGGTTGGCGACGTGAAGCTGCTGGCCATTCCATTTTGCCTGCACGTCGATGGATTCGAGCGTGCCAGTGAGGCCGGCAGTGGAGTCGACGAATCCCGCCGCGAGCGGGTCAATGTGCTTGGCCTCCAGGTGGGCGTCGAAGGGAGTAAGCGATGCGTCCTGCGGATTGATGGGGCCGGCATTGCCTTTGAGCGAGACAGTCCCGTCGCCCGGCAGGTGGGCCGATGCGGAGAACGGGAAGGATTTCTGGAAAGAGAAGTCCTTTGCTTCCAGGCTGAGCTGATCGTACGTACGTCGCGGGGTAGCGGCCATTCCGGGAGCGGGCTCCCCGCCCACAGTCAACTGACCGTCGCTGATGCTCACGTTGCCGACCGTGAGGTTAGGGATAAGGTTGCTGGATTCCTTGTTAGCGCCTGTGTTCTGCTGCGCACTGCCTATGGTGGAGTAGTTCCATCTGCCGTTTGCGGCGCGCAGAAGAGTAATTTTAGGCGAGTCGATTGCGAAGCCCGTAATGTGGATCTCGCGGCTGAAAATGAGAGGAAATATCTCGATGCCTATCTTCACCTTCGAGGCCTCGAGGAAAGGCTGGGTGCTGAAGGCCGGATCGTCTGCGATAGAGGTGTCCCGGGCAACCAGGTTGCCGGTGAGGACGGAGAGGTCGAGTTTGCCGAGCGTAACCCTGCGTCCAAGTGAGGTGGTGAGCGCCGTTTCGATGCGGGTTCGGAAGGAGTCCGCATTCAGAAAAATCGGGATCGCAATGGCAATGAGCAGAATGAGGCCAACGATGCTGCCGAGTGCGATCAGGAGGGGGCGGCGGGGGATTGCCATAGAGCCTCTCATGGACCTGCAGTGAGTTGTAGATTAGTTCAAAGAGTGAACGACCTGCCTGTGGAAATAAATGACTTTGTAAGCCTCAAATTCCTGTCTGGAATGAAGATAGCCGAAGTGTACTTTTTTAATAAGCGGAAGCGTAGACACCTGCCGGCCGCCGCAGAATTCGGTCCATCCCCAGTGGGGGTGGATTCCGTGGTTCCCCCGCCCTGTTTTGGCCGCAAACCCCTCTTGGCAGCGGGGATAATAAGGGCTGCTCTGGGTTTTTTCGTCGCCTTGACGGCAAAGCCAGGGAATGCGATGTCCTGTCCAATTTCGTTGTAGGTCGCCGCTTCTCGATGGTTGCGTCGACTTGAAACCAGAGGCTTCGGCGCGCATTATCCCTGTCTTTGCATGCAGCTTCCAGCGTCGATTGCGGCGTCCAGGCGCGGAGGCGTCCCCTCAATGAAGCCGATTCCGATCATTCTGTCGCCGACGCGCAACCGGGCGCTCAACATGTTTCTTGGCCTGGCGCTGTCACTCGTCTCAGTTCTCCTCTTCCTCGCGCTTGCCACCTACCATCCAACGGATTCATCCATCAATACTGCCTCCGGTGCGGATCCAGCCCACGCCGTCCAAAACTGGATCGGCCTCTTCGGCGCTTATCTCAGCGACATTCTGCTCCAGGCCTTCGGCATCACCGTCTTCTTCTTCCCGCTCTGGATTGGCGGACTGGGCTGGAGGTGGATTCGCTCGCGCTCCTGTGGCAACGCGATCCTGCGCTGGATGGGGACAGCCCTGGCTGTCACCTTCGTGCCCGCTGTCTTCGGTCTACTCCCATGGCATTGGCACTGGTTACACGCTGTTCCGATTGAAGGCGTAATGGGGCGCGTCATTTCCAGCACACTCGCGGTCTACATCAACACGCAGGGCGCATGGCTGGTAGCCCTCGTGCTGGGTGGCGCAGGCCTCTATTTCGCCTCCGACATCGACTTCTGGACAATCAAGACCCAAATCGAAGATCGCTGGCTCAATCTGGTCGCCTGGCACGACCGCTACAGCAACTGGCGCGAGGAACGCGCCGAGCGCAAGCGCGACATGGAAGAGCGTATTGCCGAACAGACTCAGCCCGGTCCCGCACAACGGCTTTTCTCCGGAGCTATTGGCGACACACCTGAACCAGTCGCCGAAGTGCACACAGCACGCCCGAGCCGCCTCGCCGCTCTCTTCGGCATGAAGAAGCGAGACCCCGAGCCCGATCCAGTGGATGAGATTCCCGCGTTCCAGCGCGCCGCAAAAACCGCTGATGAGCCCATTCCGCCGCGCCGCAACAGCATCTGGGAACGAACAGTGGCGGACTCCGCCACGCCGGTCGCCCCAACACCCACGCCGGCAGTTACCCCTCACCCCGCTCCCGTAACCCAGGCACCTTCGCGCAGCGTGGTTGAAATGCGCCCGGCTAAGGCTCCCATTCCCGCTGCTGCTCCCACTCCGAACCCAGCGCCCGTTGCAACTCCGGCACCGGCTCCAGCCGCCCATGCAACGTCACCCGGCAACATCGCCATCCACGAACGTGCCGACGCCGACGAACGTACCGTCACCGTCGCGCCCAAAAACGTCAGCGGATTCCGCCTGCCGCCCAGCACTCTTCTCAACTCCGGCTCCGGGCCGCAGGTCGTCCGCGAAGACGAACTCCGCGACGAAGCCCGCGTGCTGGTAGAAAAGTGTGCCGAGTTCGACGTCCGTGGCGCTGTCGAGCGCATCAATCCCGGTCCGATGGTGACCACCTACGAGTTCAAGCCCGAAGCTGGCGTGAAGTACAGCCGCGTAACCGGCCTCGCCGAGGATCTCTGCCTCGCCATGCGCGCCGAAAGCATCCTCATCGAGCGCATGGCCGGCAAAAGCACCGTAGGCATCCAGGTGCCGAACCACGAACGCGAAACCATTCACCTGCGCGATGTTCTCGAGTCCGAAACCTTCGCCAAGGCCAAGTCGCGCCTCACCCTCGCCATGGGCAAGGACATCAACGGCCGCATCGTTACTGCCGATTTAGCCTCAATGCCTCACGTCCTCATCGCCGGCTCCACCGGATCGGGCAAATCTGTCGCCATTAATGCGATGATCATGAGCCTGCTTTATCGCACCACGCCGTCGCAGGTCCGCCTTATTCTCGTCGATCCCAAGCGCGTGGAACTCGGCATGTACGAAGGTATTCCTCATCTCTTCACGCCCATCATCACCGAGCCAAAACTGGCTGCCAACGCCCTGCGCAACGCCGTCCGGGAAATGGAGCGCCGCCTCAAGCTCCTCGCCAGCCGCAGCGTCCGCAACATCGACCAGTACAACAAGCTTTTCGATGGCGCGATGCCATCTTTGTTTGACGATGGCCAGGAGGAGCAACCCCTTCCCTTCCTCGTCATCATCATCGACGAGCTGGCCGATCTGATGATGCTCGACCGCGCCAATGTTGAAGAATCCATCACGCGTCTGGCCCAGATGGCCCGCGCCGTGGGCATCCATCTCGTGCTCGCGACTCAGCGCCCCAGCGTCGACGTGATTACCGGCCTCATCAAGGCCAACATCCCCACCCGGATCAGCTTCCGCCTGGCCACCAAGGTCGACTCCCGCACCATCCTCGACACCAACGGTGCTGAAGCCCTCCTCGGCCGCGGCGACATGCTCTTCCTCCCCCCCGGCACCAGCCGCCTGCTACGCCTGCACGCCCCCTACGTTAGCGAGAAAGAGACGGCGGCCGTGGTCGCCTTCTGGAAAGACCAGGGCCAAGCCGAGTACGTCGAAGGCTTCCTTGAGTCGCCACGCGACGAAAAACAGAGCATGGAAGGCTCCAGCAACGATGGCGACGACAACGACCCGATGTTCGACGACGCAGTACGTTTGGTTTTTGAATTTGGAAAAGCCTCTACGTCTCTGCTCCAACGTCGCCTTAGAATTGGCTATGGCCGCGCCGCGCACCTCATCGACTTAATGGAGCGCGACGGCCTGGTAGGCCAGGCCGATGGTTCCCGGCCCCGTGAATTGCTGAAGTCTCCGGGCTGGCTCCACGAAATCGGCGTCGCAGAGGAGTAGAAACACCATCACGGCACCATTAAGGCAAATCACATGCTCGGCATCGGTGAAAAGCACGAATTAGCTACGATCCTATTGATCGACGACGACCTCGTCAGCCGAGAGGTGATCGCCACCGTCCTCACGCTGCACGGTCACATGGTGCACAGCGCGGAGGACGGGAACGAGGCCCTTAAGATCCTCGAAACAGGCACAATCAAACCCGGCGTGGTATTACTGGATACCCAGTTACCAGGCCTCAGCGGGCCAGAACTGATCGCCAAGCTTCGTCAGCTTGATCAGGACGAGATCATTCTCATCAGCGGTTCCACGCCTTCCGACGACCTTATTGCTGCTGCGGATGGCTTTCTGCTGAAGCCGTTTGGCCCTGAAGATCTGCAGAAATTGCTCAGCCAGCACAATCCTAAGATCGACCAGCCGGAGATCACGGACTCTGAAGACCTGGTGATTAATCCCGTCACGCTCGCCCAGTTCCGGCAGCTCATGACCGAAGCCACCGTCCGCGAGATCTACGCCGCTGTCGTAACCGACCTCCACAAGCGCCTCGTCGCGCTGGAGAACGCCCTTGCCACAGCAGATAAGGACGAAATTCGCAGAATCGGGCATGCCATCAAGGGCGGTTGTGGAATGGCAGGCGCCATGCAGGCCGCCCGCCTTGGCGCCTTCTTCGAGAACAGGAGTGACCAATTGGATAACTGTCGGGATGCACTACAAGAGTTGTATTCAGCTACACAAAGGCTGGAGCGTATGCTTGAAAGGGAATTTCCAGCGTAGCTCAGGCTCGCCTGCGCTCTATTGAAAACAGAGCTGGAACATGCTGTTGAATGCGGGCTGCTTAGGTTGCCTGCAAGTTAGTCCCGGCTTTTCGGAGGTATAGGGCTCTCGTGGAACAACAACCCATCCGCATCGTATTGGCCGACGATCATCCTGTAGTCCGCATCGGTGTCCGCAACATGCTCACCGAGCGCGACGGCTTCGAAGTCGTAGGAGAAGCTGACGATGGTGATGAGGCCATCACCCAGACTCTGGAGCAAACCCCCGACATCCTTCTGCTCGATGTCCAGATGCCGCGCCTGCCCGGCCTTGAAGCCATGCGCGCCATCATGAATGGCTCTCCCACGGTCAAAATTATCCTTCTCACCTCCACCATTACCACTCAGCAGATCATTGAGGCTCTCCACATCGGCGCACGCGGCATTGTCTTAAAAGATGCCCTCGCTGGCGCGCTCCACACATCCATTCGCACTGTCTTTGCCGGTGATTACTGGATCGGCGGCAAGCGTGTAGTGAACCTCGTCTCGGCCCTGCATGATCTCATGCGCCAGGCCCAGCCGCCTCAACGCAAAACCTACGGCCTCACCCCGCGCGAACTCGACGTTGTTGGTTGCATCGTAGAAGGCTGCAGCAACCGCGACATCGCCAAGCAATTCACGCTCAGCGAGGAAACGGTAAAGCGCCACCTCTCCAACATCTTCGACAAAACCGGCGTCTCCACCCGCCTCGAACTGGCCCTCTTCGCGATAGCCCATCAGCTGGTCGCTCCGCAACAATAGCTACACACTTTCGAATCTCGGAATTCGTCATGCAGGCTTATCGTCCTTCTGACATGGAAGATGCTGACGTATTCCGAAAGCCCCGGGAACAAGACGGTACCCGCCCGGAAGGCCTCAAGCGAGCGTCCACAACCGTTTAATCCGAATCTCATCCGGGCCGTGCGCTAACCATACGTGAGATCGGTGCTCTGTCCGACCTCGATAATGTAGCCGTCATTATCGCGGATATGAAATCGGTCGACGCCAGCTAGTTCAGGAGGGATTCCCAGTTGGCTGGCACCCTTCCTGCTGGCCCGGGAGTGGGCTGATTTCTTGGATGCGAATGCGGCGGAGGCAACTCCACACCCTTGATCATCCCCTGCTTCTCGTAATCGTAGAACCAGTCCTCACCCGGCTCAAAGCTGGTTATGATCGGGTGCCCTGTCGCCGCTGCGTGTTTTGATGCATGCTGACTCGGAGAACTATCACAACATCCGATGTGCCCACACTCGGCACACCGGCGGAGATGAAGCCACCAACCTTTCGGTGACTCCAGACATTCCACACACCCGTCCCCACTGGGTTTCGAAGCGAGATTAATTCCGCGGTGATCTCTTTTCATCTTGATTTTTCCTTTAGACGTCGCATGTCCAGCAACGAGCTCGAATACACGCTTTTCTGCCGCAGCTTGAGTCTCGCCGCTTCACTGGGTGGTAGTTTTAAATCACGCTCTGAGCGGTCTTCCACCTCACACTTCCAGAAACTGCTTCGCAAGCCGATCCAGCAACCCATCCGTCCCGTCGCACACGCCGGTGTGCACCGGCGATGGCTGAATGATTGTGCTCCGGGGCGAAATGATCCAGTGAAACCGCTCTCGTTGCGGCAACTTTGCAATCGGCCCCGCCGCCGGATCGCCTTCGCAAATCCGCCGCACCGCTTCAAGATGTTCCCGAGCCAGATCCACGTCCGCATTCGGCCACAATGCTTTCAGCCGTTCGGCATCCAGATGAATCCGTGCAGCCAGATACTTCTTCTCAAGACAAAAAGCGACAACACCGGCGTTGATGAACTCCTGCCGCTCCACGCGCGGCACCACGCGCAAAATCGCGTAATCAAACGAGGCGGGACTGGGCACGGATCGCCTCCTCTTCAAAAATCGCGGAACCCTCAAGCCTCCGCATGAAAAACTCCAGGTAACCCGCGCGCCGCTCAGCCGTATTCACGTCACCCGGAATCCCCTCAAGCCACGCATCCGGCACCAACTCCACAATCCCGCGCAGCACTGGTTCCGTCAGCCGCTCGTGCGCAGTCTTCGCAGCCTCTGGAATTCGCTTCGCCCAGGGCAGCAGAATATGCTGCTCGATCTCCGCGAACGGCGCTGCAATCTTCTTCTCCCTCGACGGCCAGTCATGATGAAAAAACAGTGCCGCCCCATGGTCGATCGGGTAGAGCTTCCGATGCCACACCAACAGGTTGGCATTGCGCGGCGTTCGGTCGATGTTTTGCGTGAATGCGTCAAACCAAACCATCATCGAAGCCTCGTCAGGCCGACCCGTATCCCGCGCCGCGGGATCGAACATCGTCGATCCCGGTAGATAATCGAGCGCCAGATTCAAACCCGAACTCGCCTTCAGCAATTGTCGGATCTCATAGTCCGGCTCATTCCGTCCCAGTGCCTCGTCAATCTCCATCAGCACGATTTCCGGCACACGCAGCCCCAGCGCTCGGCCGATTTCGCCCGCCAGCAACTCTGCAATCAGCGCCAGAATCCCCTGCCCCGCCCCCCGAAATTTCACGACATACAAGCCGAGGTCGTCGGCCTCTACAATCGCAGGAAGAGATCCGCCTTCGCGCAGCGGAACAACATAACGCGTCGCCTTGATGGTTCGCAGCATCGATACAGTCTATCGTGCGTCCCACGTGGCGCTTGCAGTTGTACTGCGCTTCAATGACAAGATGGTGTGTGGAGTGAAAATAATGAAAATCGGATTCTTAGGCACCGGCCAGATGGGCACACCCATGGCGCTGCGACTGCTCGCTGCCGGCCACGAACTAAGGGTGTGGAACCGCACAGAAGGCCGCATGGAACCCCTGCTTCGCGAAGGCGCAATCGCCGCCGGCACACCGGCAGAAGCTGAGCTTGGTGCCGACGCTGTCGTTACCATGCTCTTCGACGATGCCGCGAACGAAAACGTCCTCTTCGGCCCCAATGGCCTGATGGACGCGCTTGAACCCGGTTCGCTTCACATCTCTTGCAGCACTATCAGCGTCGCACTTAGTGAGAAGCTG
>NZ_JBARMD010000665.1:0-15089 GCF_049802275.1 Occallatibacter sp.
CAAATGGGCAACAAGCCGCGGCGATCGATCGAACTCGTGATCTTCACAGCGGAGGAGCCAACGCGCTTCGGCATCGGTTGCCTGGGCAGCCGCATGATGGCCAACGTGCTCACGTCGCAGCGGGCACTGGCCTTGCGCGACAAAGACGGACGTGGCCTGGAAAAGTGGCGTGCCGAAGCCGGGTTCTCGGGATCTCTGGAATCTGTCGCCGTGCCCAAGGGGCGCTTTCATCAATTTGTCGAGTTGCACATCGAGCAGGGTCCATACCTTGAACAGGAAGGGCTCGACGTCGGACTCGTTACGCACATTGCTGCGCCGGCGAGCCAGCGCATCGTGATCGAGGGCGAGGGTGGTCACGCGGGCGGAAAGCTGATGCCCGGCCGCAAAGACGCGCTAGCTGCAGCCGCCGTCCTCATTCTTGCGCTCGAGGCCGGCGCCAAGTCAACCGGCGTCATCGACACGGTTGGGACCGTCGGCGTCTGCGACGTATTTCCCGGTGCCGTAAACAGCATTCCCTCCCGCGTTCGACTCGAAACCGATATTCGCGACATTGAAGCCGCGCGACGCGATGCGGTGATCGACAAGCTGAAAATCGCTTGCGAAGAGGTGGCACAGCGTCGCGAAGTCTCCATCAAAACTGAAATGGTGAACGCCGATCCCCCGGCGACCTGCGATCCCACGATCCTCAATGCAATGGAGCACGCGGCGAAGGCAGCCGGGAAGAGTTACAGGCACATGGTCAGCCGTGCGTATCACGATTCGCTGTTCATGGCGCGCATCTCTCCCGTCGCCATGCTCTTCATTCCCTGTCGCGGCGGCGTGAGCCACCGGCCCGACGAATACGCATCGCCTGAGTGGATTGGCAGCGGCGTCAACGTACTCGCCCGCACCCTGGCCACGCTCGCGTCGTAGCGCAGGCTTTCAAAGTTCCCCGTGCCGTTGTATGCTATGCGTCAACCGTACGGCGTTTCGCACTTCCCCAAACCATGAGCACGCCCGCGAAAAACCGCATCGTCGGTACCTCCGTTCCCCGCAAGGAAGGTGTGGACAAATTGCGGGGCACAGCACGTTATGTCGACGACATCCAGCGTGAAGGCATGTGGCATGGCGCCACCGTGCGCAGTACAGTTCCGCGCGGGTTGATCCGCTCCATCGGCTTCCATCGCAACATCAACTGGAGCGAGTTCACCGTCGTCACCGCAGCCGACATCCCCGGCGAGAATCACATTCAGATGATCACCGCCGATCAGCCCTGTCTCGCCGACGGCCTAGTGAATCACTGCGAAGAAGCCATCCTGCTCATCGCCCACCCTGACAAGCACAAGGTCCGCGAAGCCGTGAACGCCGTTCACGTCGAATACGATTTGATGCCGCCAGTCTTCACCATCGAAGAGAGCGAGAAACAACAAACGGTGATCTGGGGCGCAGACAATTGCTTCAAGTCCTTCCTTCTCGAGAAGGGCGATGTCGATTCCGTATGGTCGCAGGCGGCGCACATCGTTGAAGGCGAGTACCGCACCGGAGCCCAGGAGCATCTCTATATTGAGAACAACGGCGTGATCGCCGAGTACAACGCCGACGCAGGCATCACCGTGTGGGGGTCGCTGCAGTGCCCGTTCTACGTGCACAAGTCGCTGCTCGCTGTTTTCGATCTGCCGCCTGAAAAAGTTCGCGTCATCCAGACCGAGACCGGCGGCGCTTTCGGCGGCAAAGAGGACTACCCTTCCGTTATTGCATCGCACGCGGCTCTGCTCGCCATGAAGTGCGGGCACCCGGTGAAGATGGTCTACGACCGCATCGAAGATCTCGCCGCGACAACCAAGCGGCATCCCTCGCGTGTTCGCCATCGCACCGCACTCGACTCTCACGGGAAATTGCTGGCGATGGACATCGATATTGCCACCGACGGCGGCGCGTACTCCACGCTTTCCTCCACTGTGCTCTCACGCGCCACGCTGCACTCACCCGGTGCCTATGTCTGCCCCAATGTGCGGGTCCGTTCCCACTCCTGGGCCACAAATACGGTTCCCTACGGCGCGTTTCGTGGCTTCGGCGCACCGCAAACCGTCTTCGCAGTCGAACGCCATATGGATGAAATAGCTGCCGCGCTCAACATTGATCCCGTCGAACTGCGACGCCGCAACTTCATCCACCAGGGCGAAACCACTGCGACCGAACAGTTGATGCGCGAGCCTGTGATCCTTGACAAGTTGCTCGATCGCGCACTTGTCGAAAGCGACTACCACAACAAGCGCGCCCGATTCGCGAAGGAAAACCTGCACAGCCCGATCAAACGTGGCCTGGGCATTGCCGCTTTCTATCACGGCTCCGGCTTCACCGGCTCGGGTGAACGCTACCTCAACTCACTCGCCGGCATCGATGTTACTGCTGAACGCAAAGTACGCGTGCTTGTGTCGAGCACCGAATTCGGGCAGGGCACCAACACCGTACTCGCGCAGGTTGCTGCTGAAACTCTCGGTGTGGACTACGACGACGTCATCATGGCCCCGCCCGACACCAGCGCAGTACCCAACAGCGGGCCCACCGTTGCCTCGCGCACCGCGATGGTGATCGGCCGACTTATTGAACGCGCATCGTTACAACTGATCTCCATGCTGCGCAAACAAGCCGGTTTGCCGGAGCAATTCTCACGTCGGCAATTTTTCGCCGCATGCGAACAACTCCGCAACGAGGCAGGCGAAGTCGTCTCGCTCTGCCGCTACGAAGCACCTCCGGAAATCTTCTGGGACGATCAAACCTATCGCGGCGAAGCCTATCCCGCCTATGGATGGGCAGTCCACGTTGCACAAGTCGCAGTCGACACCGTCACTTACTCCGCCGAAGTCGAAGAGTTCTGGTCGGCGCAGGAGGCAGGCCGCATTATTCATCCCGTGCTCGCTGGCGGCCAGATTGAAGGCGGAATCGCGCAAGCCATCGGTTATGCGCTCTACGAAAAGGTCGTCCTGCAGAACGGCCGCATGGCGAACAACCAGATGACCAACTACATCATGCCGACAGCCGAAGATGTTCCGCCCATCCATGTCTTCTGGGAAGAGCTCCCCTTCGAACACGGTGGATTCGGCGCGAAAGGTATCGGCGAACTGCCTCATGATGGACCGGCGCCGGCAATCCTCAATGCGATACGAGATGCAACCGGCGTCAGCTTCAACGAGATTCCACTGCTTCCTGAGGACCTGTTCGCGAAATTGAACATCGTGCGCAAGATCGAGGAGCCCGCGACTGTATGAGCACGGAGACGGCAATTCGCTTGACCGTGAACGGAGAGGGCCGCACCGTTTCCGTCCCGCCTATGAGGCGCCTCCTCGATGTCCTGCGCGAAGATCTGCACCTCACCGGCACCAAGGAAGGATGCGGCGAAGGCGAATGCGGTTCCTGTTCCGTCCGCATGAACGGTGAGCTTGTAAACAGTTGCCTGGTTCCCGTGTTGCAAGCCGAAGGGACAACCATTGAAACCGTCGAAGGACTCGCGCACGACGGCGTCCTGCATCCCTTGCAGCAAGCCTTCCTGCAATGCGGTGGTGCGCAATGCGGCATCTGCACGCCAGGCATGCTTATGGCAGCCAAACATCTGCTCGCTCACAATCCGCAGCCCTCAATCGCCGAAATCCGCGAAGGACTCGCTGGCAATCTCTGTCGCTGCACCGGCTTCATGCGCATCTTCGAGTCCGTCCTCTCGGCAGCAACAAGCATCGCCGGCACCAGTCAGCAGGAAACGCATGCGCGGTAATGCAGTGAAGCACGAACTCATCGCACCCGGATCGCTCCCGGCCGTGCTCGACCTACTCACCTCCGCTCCGGGCCAATGGACCCCGATCGCTGGCGGCACGGAGTTGATGGTGGCGTTTGCTGCAGGCCGTCTCACCGCGGACAAACTCGTCAGCCTCTGGGGCATCGAAGAGCTTCGCTTCATCGATACCAGGCCGGATCGCATCGCCATCAGAGCCGCAACGACCTTCAGCGATCTGCGAGCAAACCCGATCGTCGCGTCGGAATTTCCGCTTCTCGACAAATCCGCTGGCTGGATCGGCTCCATCGCCAACCAGACACGCGCCACGCTCGGCGGCAATCTCGTGAATGGTTCACCAGCCGCGGACTCTTCGCCGGCACTGCTTGTCTATGATGCGGAAATCGAACTGATCTCTTCGCGCGGCAAGCGGCGCATGCCCTACCGTGAATTCCACACCGGCTACAAGCAGAACGCGATGACCGCCGACGAACTGCTCTACGCCATCCACCTGCCACGCCGTTTCGCGCAGCATCGGCAGTACCTGCGCAAGGTGGGTACTCGCCGTGCCATGGCCATTTCGAAGGTCGCACTCGGTGCCACCGCGCGAGTTAAAGATGATGTCATCGAAGAAATTCGCGTGGCCGCCGCAAGCCTCGCGCCTTTCCCTGTTCGTTTATTCAAAACCGAGGCCGTGCTGGTCGGCCAAACACTTACTTCGAACATTATTGAAACCGCACGCAAGGCTCTCCTCGCCGAAGCCCAACCTATCGACGACATCCGCTCCACCGCGCAGTATCGAAAAACGGTAGGCGCCAACCTTCTCGCAGAATTCCTGCTCACTCTGAATCGGGAGCCGATGGCGTGATGAACCCTGTGCTCGATGCATGGAACAACGCCAGTGAAAGTGAAGCCGTCGAAGCAATGATGGCCTGCTGCGGAGCGCGGCGCTGGGCCAATCAGATGGTCGCGCTGCGTCCTCTAGCGGGCAGACCCGCGCTGAGTGAAGCCGCCGATCGCACCTGGGCCACAATGGGGGAACCTGACTGGCTCGAAGCCTTCGCATGCCATCCGCGCATCGGTGAACGTAAAGCAACACCCGCACCGGAACGCTCCACCGCATGGTCAGAGCAGGAGCAGTCCGGCACCAAGAGTGCTACCCGGAACATCCTGCGCGAACTCGCAGAAGGAAACGAGCTCTATGAGCAGCGCTTCGGCTTTACCTACATCGTGTGCGCCACCGGAAGGAGCGCCGACGAGCTGCTCGACATCCTCAAGTGCCGCCTCGCCAACGATCGCATGGCAGAATTGAAAGAAGCCGCCGAGCAGCAGCGGCAGATCATGCAGATTCGCATCGGAAAGTGGTTGCTGTCATGAGCAAGATCACGACGCACGTTCTCGACACGGCGCTCGGAAAGCCCGCAGCCGGCATTGCCGTCAAGCTTGAACGAAAAAAAAGCAATAACTGGAGTGTTGTCGCGCACGCAGAGACCGATCGCGATGGACGCTGCAATAATCTGGCGCCGGACGTCTTGCCCGGCGTCTATCGCCTGACCTTTGCAACCGGCCCATATCTGTCCCATGAGGGCCGCAACACCATCTATCCCGAGATCGCAATCACATTTCAATGCGGCAGCGACGCGCACTACCACCTTCCGCTCCTTTTGAGCGACAACAGCTACACAACCTACCGAGGAAGCTGACCGATGGCCAGACTGGGTGCGAATTGCTATGGAAAAAGTCGCGTGCGCCTGTCGCGCATTACTCGATCAGCAGACCGCCACGACTTCAACGAGTGGACGGTGCAGGTGTTGTTGCACGGAGACTTCGAGACGAGTTTCACCGAAGCCGACAACAGCAGAATCCTGCCCACCGACACGATGAAGAACACGGTCTACTCCATCGCACGCAGGTCAAGCGCGGCCACCATCGAAGAATTCGCGATGGAACTCGGCGATTATCTGCTTAACAACAATCCTCAGGTCTCGAAAGCCAGCATCGAGATCGATGAGAAATGCTGGGAGCGGCTGGTGATCGATCGCATACCCGATGCGACAACATTCAAGCTGGCGGGTGACGAAGTCCAGACCGTACGTGCCGAGCGCGACCGCGAAGGCGGCTGGGTGATTACCTCCGGCGTGGACGGATTGACGATTCTCAAGACAACCAAATCCGCATTCACCGGTTACATCAAAGACCGCCTGACAACGCTGAAACCCGCCGCCGACCGCATCCTCGGAACACGTGCGACCATCCGTTGGGACTATGTCTCTGTTTCCCCAAAATTCTCCGAAGTCCGCGCCAGAATTATCGCCGTCCTGCTCAAGGAATTTGCGGCTCATCACAGCATGAGCGTGCAGCACACGTTATTCGACATGGGAAAAGCAGCGCTCTCTGCTGCTCCCGAAATCGCGCGCATCCACCTCGCCATGCCGAATCTGCACCATCTGCTCGCCGATCTCAGTCACTTCGGACAAGACAATCCCAACCACATCTTCGTCCCGATCGACGAGCCGCACGGCTACATCGAAGCCACAATCGAGCGCTGACCGTCAGCCAGGCAGAGCAAGATCTTCGGGCCGATCGATATCGATTTCTCCGCCGTCAAGCGGAATTGAAATAACAGGCCAGGGTGGGTGTGCCAGCAGTGCACGCGCACCCTTATCGCCGCGAAGAGCGAGCAGATCATGAAGAGCCTGTCGGGGGAAAATTGCCGGGATGCCGCGAATTCCGCCGTAGGCCGATGCAATTGCCGTCGGCGCCGATTGCGCATAAGACATCTGGATCAGGCGCCCGAGATGCTCCGCAGAAACCCGCGGCTGATCGCAAGTCAGCAGCAGGACCCCTTCCGCAGTTGGCGCCTCAGCCTGCACAGCCTTCACGCCCGCGCGAATGGAACTCGCCACGCCCTCCTCCCAATCCGCATTTATAACGATAGCCGCAGCACCGAAATCAATTGCGCTCTCGATCCGTTCGCGGTGCGCACCGAGCACGACAAACACCGGTGATGCGCCAGCCTCCTGGGCGAATCGAATCGCGCGATGCAGCAACGGTTCGCCGTCAATCAAGACCAGTTGCTTGGGCTGGCCGAGCCTGCTGCTGGAACCCGCGGCGACGATGATGGCAGCAACAGACATCGGCATCAGTCTACGCCGCTCTCCTTGACTCCAACCGAACTCGCAGGCAAGACTAGCTCCATCAGGCAAAAATCTCCGCGGCGAAAGGCTGACCGGTGGGCGACCCAAAGAGCGCGAGTGCCGAAGTGTATCCGGAGCAAATGAAGAACGAGGATTACGGTCTGCATGCCGGTGTTCTCGGTCCGCTTGAGACGCTGGCTCAGTCGGTCTCGGCGATGGCGCCCTCCACTTCCCCATCGCTAACCATCCCGCTGGTCTTCGCCCTCGCCGGCAACGCCACATGGTTCGTCTACCTGCTCGCCACCGGTGCCACATTGCTCGTGGGCTTCTGCGTGAGCCGTTTCGCGCGCCTTTCCGCATCTCCGGGTTCGCTCTACACCTACACCGCTGATACATTGCCGCCGGTGTTTGGGGTTGCCGCAGCGTGGGCGCTGCTGCTGGCATATCTCGCCATCGCGATCTCGGTCGCCGGTGGCGCACTCTACTACACCAACGTGCTTGCGCAGCAATTTCTTCACTGGACCCCACCGTCATTACTGACACTTGTTGTGGTCTGCGCGGCCGCGGGCTTCGTGGCCTATCGTGATGTCAAGCTCTCCGCCGAGTTGATGCTTTGGATCGAGGTATGCTCGGTCAGTCTCATCTGCATCATCCTCACGGTCATGCCGGTTCGCTTCGGGTTTCATCTCGACATGGACCAGTTCAGGCTTCGCGGCGTTTCGTTTTCCTCCCTCGGCCCCGCGCTCGTTCTCTCCATGTTCAGCTTCGTGGGATTCGAAAGCGCAACCACGCTGGGGGGCGAAGCGCGCAATCCCCTGCGCACCATTCCGCGCGCTGTGATCCAATGTGCTATTCTCGCCGGCATCTTCTTCGTGTTGTGCTCATACTCTGAAGTGCTTGGGTTCCGCGGCGAATCGGGCAAGCTCAGCGACACGACCAGCCCGCTGCACCTTCTCGCCGATAAAGCGGGCGTGTCGCCATTGGGCACCGGCATCGACTTCGGCGCACTCATCAGCATGGTTGCCTGCGTTCTCGCCTGTGTCACCGCCGCGTCGCGGGTGCTGCTGCGCATGGGACGGGAACGTCTGCTGCCTGCCCTGTTCGAAAAGATCAGCCCGCGTCATGGCACGCCGGTTGCTGCTGTTGTACTCTCTACCTGCGTTGTCTTTATAACAGCAGCGCTCATGGCCATGCGCGGTGTGAGCGGATCCGACGTGTACGACCTTCTCGGATCCTTATCCGTCTTCGGCTTTCTCACTGCCTATGCGCTGGTGGCCGCCGCTCTACCCTTTGCGCGACGGGCGCGCGGACAGCATTCCCACTTTATAGCTGCGATCAGCGCCCTTGCAGTTCTCGTGGTGATACTGATCGCTGTCTTCGATCTGCGCTCCACTGCCGACGTCGCCCACGCACGGCTCCCGTATATCTACCTGCTCTATATCGCGGCGGGACTCGCATGGTATGCAGTGCGCCGCAAGCAATCCGCAGTCGCCACGGGTTGAGCCGCTATACCTGGGTGTCCATGTCAGGCTGCAAAAGCAGCAACAATACGAATCCGATGATGACGAACATGCGAAACGCTTCTTCCTGACCATTCCAGATATGCGATTGCCACATCAGGAACCACTCCCCGCCTACATCCAGAAACGCAACGAGCCACATCAGCAGCGAGAGCGTCAGCGCGACCACCGCCATACGCTTTCTTTCATTAAAGACACGCGCGTCTTTGTGCAACACGCGGATCAGGTTCGCCAACGCCCACCATGCAAGGATCGCGGTCACGAACTCCCAGGCGATGATCAACCAATAGGAAGCAAGATGCATTGTCGGCGACGTCAATGCCCGCCACATCCCGTGATTGCCCGGAATCGTCGTATCCATCGACAGCACATGCCCGATGAACTCATAATTCGAGCTGAAATCGGTCAGGTTGTTGAACACGACGAGCGTGCAATAGAGTGCAATTCCTGCCAGCAGCAGCATCTTCGCCAAACGCGTAAACATCTGCGAAACCTCTCAATTGCTAAGGTCACGAGCCGCCTCACGCGTTCTACTGCGTCACGGGAACTGACGGTGATCCGGCATGCACCATCCTAGCGCCCGCTTTGCGGGTGTCCAGTACAAAATCACTTTGACCAAAGGATGGATTGCGGCAATCCCGTCTCCCACATTCTCGAATTGTGGAAAACGAGAACCTGGTGATGAATAACAGGTCTCAAACATCCCAGTGCGAGATCTTGTGATGCCGCCGCAAGTGCCTGATTCGCCGGAATCCTTAGATGATTTTTATGGATAGATTGCTAGTCTGGCGCCACGCTAGACTTCCAGATTCCGTGCATACCCTGCCAATCGATGTGTATCCCGCAGAGGATTCACATTCAGCTTTTCGGTGATTCAGTAGTTCTGAACTCATCTTTGAGTGCTTTTCCAAATTGAGAAACTCCAGGAAAACTCTTCCGAGGCCAGAAAATTGAAATATTTCATGCGAGTTCGTTCATTCGTGCCGTCCCAGTTGTTGATGTTCGCGACAGTCGCAGCGTTGAGTTCCTTACACGTTCTGGCGCAGCAAACCCTTGGAGGCCTCACCGGCGAGGTCACCGATGCGTCCGGCGGCGTAATCCCCAATGTGACCGTCACCGTGGTAGATGAGTCCACTTCGTTGACCCGCACGACCACCACCAATGCGTCGGGCACGTACGCGCTGGTGAACCTGCCCATCGGGACTTATACGTTGACCTACAAAGCCGACGGATATGATCTGCAGAAGACCCAGCACATCACCTTGCAGGCCAATCGAACCGCGACCGTAAACGCGTCGCTCAAGATTGGGCAGACTACCACTACCGTTGAAGTGGAAGCTTCCCCGCTGATGAATGCAGTGGACACCACCGTCGGCTACGTTCTGGACAAGACGCAGATCGAAGCAGTGCCGCTTGCAACCGGCAGTTTCACCGGCCTCGCGACTCAATCGAGCGGCGTCAGCGCAGAGCTGGGAGGTGGAACGGGATCGAATTCTGGTCTCGGCAATGCGCCCATCTGGGCCAACGGCCAACGCGACACGTCGAACAGCTTTCTGTTGAACGGCGTTGATGCCAGCAACCTGTTCAACGGCAAGAGCACCAGCCAGGTATCATCGGCGCGCGTCATCAACAGCACCGGCGTGCAGACCAGCCCCGGCGGAGGTGGTGGCACAATTCCTTCCGCGGCGTCTGTCTACCTGTCGATCGGTAACGCGATTCCCACGCCGGCGCCGGAATCCATCGCCGAGGTCCGTGTAAACGCATCCATGTACGACGCCACCCAGGGTTCTACTTCAGGCGCGCACATCGATCTCAGTACCTCCTCCGGCACCAACAACTATCACGGCTCACTCTACGGACGCCGCGGTACTGACTGGCTCAACGCCGCTCCATTCTTCTTCAACCAGGACCCAGCCGTTCCGGCCAACGATAAGGTTCCGGAGTTGCATCGCTACCTGGTTGGTGGCACCGTCGGCGGTCCCATCATCAAGGACAAGCTTTTCGGCTTTATGTCTTATCAACACCTGAATGTATCGGACGCGGAGATCGGCGATTCCTTCCTGGACGTCCCTGTTGGCCTGGGCGACGACCGTTCTGCCAGCGCGTTGGCAGACCTGACCAACAACTCGTTCGGCGAGAACATCGGTAATCCGAACGTCCTGCCGGCGAACATTGACCACAACGCACTCGTCCTGTTCAATTCACCCGCGCTTCCCGGCGAACCCGGCAAGTGGTTGATCCCCAATGACGGCCTTCGCGGCGTTCCTCCCACGATCACACATCTTGATAACGCCTTCATTCCCGGGACCGCGCAATTCAAAGCAGATCTGGCCGTGGCTGACGTCGATTACAACGCCTCTAAAAAAGACACGATCAGCCTGAAGTACTTCTACCAGCATGATCCAACTGTTGCGCCGTATACATACTCCAGTGTCCCCGGATTTCCGGAGCACCTCGACTCGGGCGCACAGGTCGCCTCCATCACCAATAGCTACCTGGTAAAGCCAAATCTCAGCACTACCCAGACCTTCGGATTCATCCGCGAGAAGAACTGGGCAGATAACAAGCAGGCATTTGGTCCAGACTCCATTCCGGGCGGCGCGGCCGGCACTGGATCGATCAATATGTTTGGCTCGAGCTACTTCCCCGGGATTTCCATCTACAACGTACTGGGCCAGTACCAGCCCAGCGGTGTCAGCAACGTTTATTTGAATATCGGCCCCAATGCCGAAAGCCAGTCTTCCAACACTGGCGTGTTCCAGAATCGGTTCGCCCCTTCAGGCAGCGCCATCTGGACGCTCGGTAAGCACACGCTCGACTTTGGCGCGAGCTATTCCTATACCCAGCTCAACACCATCGACAAGCGCACCGGCACCGGCACGATCGCCACGTCTGACTTCAGCCAGTTCGTGCAGGGGTTTGTTACCCCGGGCAGTTCGGCAACCGGTTTCTACGTCACTTCATTCCTGCAAGGCGACGCCAGCCGCTACTACCGCTCGAATCAGCTCGGAACTTATCTGCAGGACAAGTTTCAAGTGACGCCAACTATTTCTCTGACCGCCGGCGTGCGCTATGACTGGGATGGCGGCCTCACAGAAAAATACGGGCGCATCTTCAACTTCGATCCCAGTTCGTATAGCTACAACGCGGCCAATGACAGCATCGACAGCACCGGTCTCATCATTGCCGGCAATAACAAAAACGGCACCAAGGGCGTAAGCGCGACGACCCTGACCGGCCGCCAGTGGGGCATCGCTCCTCGTATCGGCGCGGCATGGCAACCGGAGGCGTTCCACAGCAAAGTCGTTGTTCGCGCCGGCGCCGGCATGTATTACGACCGCGGCGAGCTCTTCAGCTATCTTTCTCCCGGTTACGCCATCGGAACCGTAACGGGTGGTCCTTTCGGAGTCAACCAGCAACTGCCTTTTGTGAACGCATCCACATGCCCCACATCTTCGCAGTCGCTTTACGGCTCTTACGGCACGTACTACATTCCGACCTGCGGCGGAAACGGCGGCTACGGTCCCCCAACGGCCCTGCCGACCGATCAAGAGGGCAATCTCGAAAATCCTTACGGCACTACGCTTCAACATGCAGCGCCATCGAATCCCAAGGCCTCTGACCTTGCCAACTATCTGCCGAACGCCTACAGCATTGAGAACTACGGCGACGGCGCTCCCGACGTGATCAACAACGGTCAGCCCATCTCGCTCGGCGTGTACAACCGGAACAACAAGCTGCCCTATACGTTCAACTACACCCTGGACGTGCAGTGGCAGCCTAGAAACGATCTGGCAATTCAATTGGGCTACGTCGGCAACCTCGGTCGTCACCAGGTCATTCCTTTGCCCTTCAATCAGCCGAAGATCGCGTCTGCTTCGAATCCCTCACTGGGCGGCGGGGCGTATCAACAGAACTACAGCTATGGCTATAACGTGCTCGGTGCCACGTTGCCTGATGGCAGCGGCTACCAGGCAAACTACGAAGGCGGTAACGTCGACCTCCGCGTTCCCTATATCGGCTATGCGGCTGAATCCATCTCCTACGTGGCCGCCGGCGTTGATTCCTACAATGCCCTGCAGGCTCATGTCGAGAAGCGGATGAGCCACGGCTTCCAGGTGGGTGCCTCGTACACCTGGTCGCACGCACTCGATGAGCAGAGCGGACTTGGCCTCTTCTACAACGGCAACAACCCGTTGAACCTGCGCAGCGGCTATGGTTCGTCGGATTTCGACCGCACCCACGTCATCACTTTCAACTACATCTTCGATATCCCGAAGACTGCCAATGAGCAATCCCTGCTTGGAAAATTTGTCGATGGCTGGTCACTGGTTGGTTTGACCGTTCTGCAGAGCGGCCAGCCCTATAGCGTCATCGACTACTCTGGCGCGATCGGCAGCATCTACTACTCCACCTCGAACGGCATCACGAATCCAATCGTGCCATTGGCCCCCGGATGCACTGCCAAGTCCGCGCTGACCGGGCATTCCGGTGCATGGACGCCCGTACTCGGGCCGTCCGGCGCAGCGTTAAAGGCCTCGTGCTTCACTCTTCCACTGCTGCCGGCGGGCGGTCTCGGCGGCGCCATTCCCGACTCAGATCCCTACGAAACAGGATTTACGACCGGCCAGCGCAATATATTCCGCCAGGCCTTCCAGCGCCGCGCCGACGCTTCGCTGGTGAAGCAAACAAAACTGACGGAGCGCTTCAACCTGAAGTTCACCGTCGATGTGTACAACCTGACCAATACCACCAGCTTCGATATCCCGGGCAATGAAGTCTCCCAGAACGCGTTCTACAACCCGTTCCCGGCAGCGGGCCAGCCCGTTCTGCCCAGCGACTGCACGGGGGGCGGAGAGTGCAACTCGCTCTACAGCTTCCCGTCAGGACTCGGCATCGTGACCCACACCATCGGCAGCCCGCGCCAGATGCAGATGTCGCTGCATCTCGATTTCTAACCAGTTTGCTTGAACGCAAAGGCGATCGCTCCGGCGATCGCCTCCTTTTTGCCCAAGCGCACCGTAGCGCGCGCTGAAATTGAGAATTCGCATGTGGTCCCTATTGCTCAGACATGGCAATCGCGAATCGCTAAAGTGAAGAGTATAGGGATAGATAGATGGTCGTGCACTCCCCCTCCGGCACTGGAGGGCACCTTGATACAGATTCAAAATCCTTATGGTAGCTGCTGATGCCGGGTTATTCTTAACGGCTTCACACAGCATCCCACGCACTGCAAAGAACCGCAGACACCTTAAGGGGGTCATTTATGCGCGGACTCAAGACTCTAGTTTCAACTGCAGCTCTGCTCGCGGGGCTCGCAATGGCGCCAACGGCGCAAGCTCAGATTTCGATCAACATCGGCGTTCAACCCACCTGCTCTTACGGATACTACGGATATGCGCCGTACGGATGCGCGCCAAGAGGCTATTACGGCTCGGGTTATTTCTATAACGGGATTTTCGTCGGGATAGGCCCATGGGCCGGCTATGGCTATAGCCACGGCTGGGGCGGACATCGATTCGTGAGTGACGGCGGTGGAAGCTATCACGGCGGAGTCGGCCACACAACCTACCACGAGAACCAGGGCAACAAGGAGTCGCAGAAAAATTACCAGCAACACGGTGGTGGTAATGACAAGCCTCACGCCGGCAACCCGGATCACGGTGGCGGCAACGACAAGTCTCACGCCGGCAACCCGGATCATGGCGGCGGCAACGACAAGTCTCACCACGATAACGAGCAAAAGTAATCCGCAGACGCGGAATTGAGCATCTGACTATACGGCAAGCGGCGGAGCACCTGCTCCGCCATTCTGCATTTTACCGATCCTGAATGAACTGAATGGAGATTCCATGAAACCTGCCGCAATTGTGGGTATTTTGCTTATTGTCGTCGCTATTATCGGCTTTGCTCTTGGTGGAATCAGTTTCACCCACGAAAAGAAAGACGTGGATCTAGGCCCTCTTCAGGTCTCTCACAAAGAAACGAGTACTCTACCGATTTCGCCAATTCTCAGCACACTGTCTCTACTAGCCGGTGTTGGTCTGGTGGTGGTTGGCGTACGTCGTACATAGCGACTTTTGCGGTCCGCTTAACCCTCAGTAATCTCTCAACCAATACAAGACTGCGTCCGACCTGCAGCCTACAATGCAGCCATGGACTTCTCCTCCAGGACAATTCGCGGCGCGCGCGAAGCGTTGGCCGCTGAAGGCGTCAATCCTGGGGATCTTGCCCAAGAGGCGTTGCAATGCGCCAACCGGAATTCCGGCAAAAACACTTATCTCTGGCGCAATCCCCAGTGGACCGTGGAAGAAGCCGCGCGAGCCGCTGCGATGCCTCGCACGACCGGCGGCCGCTTCGGCGATGGGCGCAGCAATCTCTGGGGCGTACCCGTTTCCGTAAAAGATTGCTTCGACCTTGCGGGCGCTCCAACTAGTTGCGGCGTGAAGTTTTATCGCGACCTCAACGGCAAAGCCCAAATCGATTCGTGGCTGGTCGAACAACTTCGTAAAGCCGGCACCGTCATCACCGGCAAAACCCACCTGCATCCCCTGGCCTACGGCATCACCGGCGAAAATCCCGAGTTCGGGGATTGCGATCAGCCCGGCAACTCCGGCGCTCTCACCGGCGGCTCGTCAAGCGGTGCGGCAGCAAGCGTACTCGAAGGCTCAGCGCTCGCCGCTATCG
>NZ_JBARMD010000666.1:0-66234 GCF_049802275.1 Occallatibacter sp.
GGGCACCATCCTTCATTTGCCACGAAAACCGCGGCGTCGCATCGTCAATCCCCAGTGGGTGCTGCATATCGTCAACCTGGAGATGTACCGGCCCCGACGCGCCGCCCTGTGCCCGCCCCATCAAACACACCGCCAGACATACCCCCACACCCACCCAACCCATTGTGCGCATGCGCTCTCGCCCCCTGATCGTGATGAAACGACAAGTATATGCCCCAATCACCCTGCTTCGAGGTGGTGATCGCAACGACGCCCCGCGGTTACAAGGACCCGTGACTGCAATCACAGCGTCCCGCGCGTCTTGGGTCGACCATCTCTGCCGGTGTCGACGTGCCCTGCGCGGCGCAGCTTAACTGCACAGCGGCGCAGCCCATTCCTGCCCGCCCGGTTGAAGCTCTCCGCCCGCACACCGTCCCCAAAGGAGAGATTCCATGCCCACCGTCCTCGATAAGAAAGCCGACCTGGCAGGTCCTGGCATCGGCGACTATAAAGAACTGGAAACCGTTCTCCCGCGCGATTACCGCTCCATCCTTACGCCCCGGGAGACACAGCAGGCCATCTTCCAAGTCAAACGCTATATCGAAGACAACCTGTGCAAGGAACTCAACTTGATGATGGTCGAAGTCCCGCTCATCGTCGACGTCGAAAGCGGCGTCAACGACATGCTCGATCGCGACGGTTCACGCACCCCTATTCAATTCCACATCTCCAACGATCGCGATCTCCATCCGCTCGACGCCCAGGTCGTACAGGCAGCTACCAAGTGGAAGAGAGTCGCGCTCCGTCAATTCGATTGCGGCGTTGGTGAAGGTATCTGCACTGACATGCGCGCCGTCCGCAAAGACTACTTCCTTGACCATGACCACTCGGCCTACGTGGACCAATGGGACTGGGAGCGCGTCATCACCTCCGAAGAACGCAACTTGAATTTCCTGAAATCGATCGTCAACAACATCTGGAAGGTGATTGTCGGCGCCGAAAGATTTGCCCAGTCTCTTTTCCCGCAGCTGCGAGACTCCCGTTATCCCGACCTGCCAGAACACCTGACCTTCATCCATGCCGAAGAGATTCTCAACATGTACCCGAATCTTCCGCGGAAGCAGCGCGAAACGGCAATCCTGCAAAACTACCCCGCGGTTTTCATCATCGGGATAGGCTTGCCTTTACGCGACGGCTATCCGCACGAAATGCGAGCCGCCGATTACGACGACTGGATCACCGATACCCACCTTGAGACTGGCCGAGACACCCATGGCCTTAACGGCGACATCCTCGTCTGGAATCCCGTGACCAAGCGCCGCCACGAACTCACATCCATGGGTATTCGCGTCACCGCTGAAACTCTGAAACAGCAGCTCACCCTGTCAAAGCAGATGGACTTCCTGCAGTTGCCGTATCACAAGGCAATCCTCAACAACCAGATCCCACTCTCGGTCGGCGGCGGCATCGGACAGTCTCGCACCTTGATGCTGCTCCTGCGTAAAGCCCACCTCGGAGAGGTCAGCGTCACCGTGTGGCCAAAGATCCTTAAGGAGATGTGCGCGCAGAAGGAGATTTTCGTACTGGAGTAAACAGTCCCGTGCGCCTCGAGCCGGCATCTCACGCCCATTTGACTCGACTGCGGGTTGATTTCCGACCTGGGGGAGATGCAGACTCAGAGCTGAAAAGTGTCCCTAGCCCACCTCTGGACGCAGTTCAACTTGCTTCGTCTTGATCGTGATGATCGCCGGAATTAAGTTCGCGCCTCCCCAGCCGTCTTTGTGTGCTTCAATTTGGATCTCGCCGGGCTCTTTGGTCGCTTGCACGATCACCTGCGCAAGGCCGTTGAAGAGCGAGCGCTTCGGGGCTTTGTCGCTCTCCTGGCAGTTGGGATCCCCATTCCCTACGCCAATCAACGCACCATTGCCTGTGATCTTGAACGCGATGCGATTATTCGCAATCGGATCGAGACGGCCATCCTTGTCGAGGCCCTCAACCTTGATCACGACCGCGTCCTCGCCATCAGCGTTGATCTCGGTGCGGTCCGCCGTCAGTCGGATCGAAGCGGCCGGCCCGGTCGTCTCGCGCTTATCCGTGAGCACAACCTTGCCGTCTTTGCTGCCGCGCGCCTCAATTGCGCCCGGCTCGTAGCGCACCTTCCACTCGACGTGGCCTAGATGAGGAACCTTCTGACCGCCCAGGCTTTTGCCATTCACGAACAGCTCCGCCTCGTCCAGATTCGAGTACACCCACACAGGAATCTCGTCCCCTTCTCTGCCCGTCCAGTTCCAGTGCGGGAATACATGCACCACCGGATCCTTGCCCCACCACGCTTTGTAGTAGTAGAAGTTGTCTTTCGGAAACCCGCACATATCCACAATGCCGAACTGGGAGTTGATCGAAGGCCACCCGTAAGGAGTCGGCTCGCCGCGATAGTCGAATCCCGTCCATGCAAAGCCGCCCGCCAACCACTCGCGCGTCCCGTAGAATTTCCACCACTCCTCGGCAGTCTCGCCCCAGGGTACGACGCCGTCATAAGAGTTCACCGTGTTGCGCAGCGGATCGGAACTGTACACGCCGCGCGTACCAATCGCACTCGAAGTCTCCGACCCATAGATCGGTCGATCCGGATGTGCCTTGTGGTACTCGTCCGGCAGCTTCAGGTTGTAGTTGAATCCGAGAATATCCAGGGCATCCGAAACTCCCTGTTTATTATTTCCATTGACCGCGGCCGAGACGACGCGCGTCGGATCAAGTTCGTGGCACAACCGCACCATGTCGGCGCCAACGCGAGCGCCTTGCTCGGCCATCGGTCCCTGCATTTGATTTTCTTCGTTGCCAATGGACCACAAGATGATCGACGGCGAATTGCGATAGCGCTTTACCATCGTTTCAAGTTGCGCCATGCCCTCAGGATTGGAACTCATCTGCCGCGTTTCGCACATCATCATCATGCCCATGCGATCACATGCTTCTACCCACTCCGGAGTCGGCATGTTGTGCGAAGTGCGCACCGCGTTGCCGCCCATCTCGCGCAGCACCGCAAGCCTGAACCACTGCAAGCTGTCTGGCAATGCCGCGCCTACACCTGCGTGGTCCTGGTGATTGCAGGTGCCCTGAATCTTTACCGACTTGCCATTCAGAAAGAACCCCTTGTCGGCAGTGAACTTTGCCGTGCGCACGCCGAAGCTCACCCGTTCTGCATCGCGCGTTTTGCCTCCGGACTCGACCGTGACGATCGCCGAATAAAGATTCGGCGCGTCAACAGACCAGAGCGCAGGACTCGGTAGCTTCGCGGTCGCGGTGAACGTAACCGTACCATCAGCGGCGACCGATTGAGCGGGCGCCTCAGCATTCGCAACGGTCTTCCCTGTCGGATCGATGATCTGCCACTTCACTTTGGCAGATTCCGCCTGCCTTCCTTCATTCTTGACCATGGTTCCGAACATCAACGTCGCGGAGTTCCCGGCTACTTCCGACCGGACGTAGCTCTCCCATTTGCCCAGGTAAAGCGCGTCCGTTTTTGTAAGCCAGACATGCCGGTAAATGCCGGCGCCTTCATAGAACCAGCCGTCCCCGAAACTGGCATCGACGCGCGCGACGATATAGTTCTTCTTGCCGTATGCCAGGAAGTCCGTGAGATCGAATCGAAACGGCGCGTATCCATTGTCATTGCGGCCGATAAAGCAACCATTCACAAATATCAGGACGTCTCGGAAAGCGCCATCGAACTCGACCCAGATACGACGCCCTTTATCGCTTTCTGGAATATCGAAGGAACGCCGGAACCACCCAACACTCGTCTCAGGATAGCGACGCCCAAGCGGCTTGAACCCGTGCGAATTCTGCACCTCATCTCTTACGAAGGGTAATTCGACTGCCCAGTCATGCGGCAGATTCAGCGTGCGCCATTTCGAGTCGTCAAATTTTGCCTTCGCAAATTCGAAGTCTCCCGTCTTCGCGAAGTCGCCTTGTCCGTTGCCGAAGCCGAGGTCCTTTGCCGGATCCGTTCCATTCCCGAAAGTAAATTTCCAGTCGAAGTCGAAGAGAAGTTGTTCTCGCGGAAGGATGGCTGAAGGCTTAGCGTCCGCTGTTGCGGCAAGAAGAACGGTGCGCGCCCAAGCGGAACGCGACATGAACGGCGCAGCGGAGAGAGCGAGGCTGGAATAAGCGGCAGAACGAAGAAGATCACGACGAGTAAGGGTCGACATGCATGTACCTCAGGCACAACAAAGAGCAGGCAGCAACGTTGACATTCGCAGTGCGCAATGCAGAGCAGCAGATTTGTGTGAGAAACCAGCAAAGAGACTATACAGGACCGCGTTGGTTCAGGTAAACGCTTTCATTTGTCCTTCACACGACCGCGCCGGTGGCCGACTTTGGTAAACTCGATGAGGCGGATCGCACCAGTGGAGAGATGGCCGAGTGGCTGAAGGCGCACGCTTGGAAAGCGTGTTTAGGGGTAACTCTAACGTGGGTTCGAATCCCACTCTCTCCGCCATACATCTACGGGGACCGAGGCTTGGATTCAGCGTGGCTGGTTGCCGTTAACTTTTTCAGTCCCTGTGATCCAGCGTTACAGATAACGTAGAGAACTGTCAGTTGCTGAGGTCCGCGGCGAGTTGCTCCCGCGTGAAGTGAGTGCGGTGCTGACGTACAGGATTCTGTAGCACATTTGAATGTGCAGCTCTTACTTTCTGCGATTTGGCCCTTCAATTCCTCACCTCAACCACAAAGATCGTCGCTTCGTCACGCAATATGCAAGCTCATACCCGACTGCATCCTACGTTTGGTTCCATGGATTGCAGGCGGGCGAAGAGATGAAATTGCTTCGAACCCTGCCAAGGAACTCCTCACGGTAATCAGGCGTTTCGTCCCTGCAACACGCTCTCCATCACTTTGCTCTGCCATTAAGACTCAATTGGTTTCAGGCATGCATTCTGCCTTCTCAAGTGGAATTGGATTGCTTAGGAGTCGGTATGCAAATCAGCCATCGTCTAGCTGCGAGTCTTCTCTTCCTCCTCGCAGTATGCCTTCTGGTCACAAACGTCTGCGCTCAGGGAATTGTGACGGGATCTATCACCGGTACGGTGCAGGATCCCAGCGGAGCAGTGGTTCAAGGAGCTTCCGTCACGGCGGTCCAGATCGAAACCAATTCCGTCGCGAAGACCACGACGAATTCATCAGGAATCTTTCACCTTCCTGGCCTTCCCGTCGGCAATTACAACGTGAGTGTTGAAGCTGCGGGGTTTTCCGGATTCAAGATCGAGAAAGTCCTTGTACAGGCCAGCACGGCTACATCGATCGGTGCGATTTCGCTTAAGATCGGCGCATCCGCCTCCGCTGTCACCGTCGAAGGTGCAACCGCCCTTTTGCAGCCCGACTCCGTACAGATCAGCCAGGAATTCGACACTGAGAAGACGGCAGATCTTCCGATCGGAAATGGTTTCGATATCGTCGCTCTTCTCACTCCGGGTGTAGCGCCTTCAGGCGGCAACGTTTTCACCAACAATAATGGGGCAGAGTTTTCGACCAACGGAATTCGCGATCGCAATAACAACTTCCAGTTAGATGGGCAAGCCAACAACGACACCAATATCGGCGGCCCCAACGTGTTTTTTGGGAATGCCGATGCGATCGCGGAGGTACAGGTCATTACTGCTGAGAGCGCCGAGTACGGACGCAATAGCGGTGCGGTCGTGAACTACATCACGAAGTCGGGAACCAATCAGATCCACGGCTCGGCATTCGAGTTTTATAACGGAAGTTGGGCCGACTCCCTTGCGAACCAGGATAAGAGCCCACTATTCGGCTATTGCACTCCCGGTCAAAGCCCCTCCACCGGGTGCCTGGAGCCGACCATACCGCGATACGTCGACAATCGCTGGGGCGGCACACTGGGCGGTCCCTTGAAGAAAAACAAGCTCTGGTATTTTGGCTCCGGCATGTGGGAACACACGCGAACGGGTTCCGCGCCCTCCTTTTCCAATCCCCTGATTACCCCCACGCCGGACGGCATTCAGGAGCTTGAGACGGCATTCCCAAACAATTCTGCGGTTTCTGCACTGGCGGCGATTGGTCCTGCCAGCGTAAAGGCGGGCGAACTCTCGTTCGGTGCGCCAACCACCGTCGATGTACTCGGCGTTCCAATCGAGTTTGCCACCGCACGCCGGCTTATTGTCTCGCCATTTAACGACACTGAGGCGATGGGGCGCTTCGATTACCAGCTTAGTTCTCGGGATCGCATCTTCGGACGCTATATCTATCAAAACTCATTGACCACAAACGTGAACTTCTTTTCACCCGCCGAGGCCGTTACAGGGGGATTCGTAAACGTCGGCGGAACCAGTCACTACGTCGGTGCGGACTGGACGCATACGTTCAGTCAACGATTCCTCAACCAGGCGCGGTACAGCTACTCGCATTCCAACGTGGAATTCGGCGGGGGTGGTTACCCCGGTTGCACCGACGGCTCGATCCTGTCAGGATGCCCCATTCGCGTTTCGTTTGCCGATGCAACTGACCTTGCTCTTGGCGAGCAGAACCAGTTTTGGCCGCAGGGCAGGGTGATCGAAAGCTCCCAGTTCCAGGACAATGCCACATGGCAGGCGGGAAAGCATTCCATTAAATTTGGCGGCGAGTTCAACCACTTCCCTGAGACGGACTACGGCATTCCGTACCTGAACGGCTTCTTCGTCTTCACAAGCTTCGACTCGTTTATCCAGAGCAATCCCAATTTGACGCTGTATGCCGAGGGCCCCTCCGCTTATCCACTCACGTACAACGCCGGCGCGGTTTATGTTCAGGACGATTTCAAGGCCACGCCGGAGTTGACTCTCTCGTTCGGTCTTCGCTACGAGCTTCAAAGTCAGCCCATCAACGGTTTGCACGATTACACCACGAGCCGTGAGTCGAACCCGAGTACGGCGTTCTGGGATACGTCGCTGCCACTCAGTCTCAGGACTGTTCAATCACTACCCATGGTTAAGCGAAATTTGGGGCCCGTTCTCGGGTTCGCCTGGCAGCCTGCGATTCATGGCCAGAATTCATTGGTCGTTCGCGGCGGTTTTCATATCGGCTATGATGCCACGTTCAACAATCCATTCGCGAACATCGCGCAGAGCACTCCCACCGTGAACTTCGCCTCGTTGCTGGCTTGCAACGACTGCATTCCGTCGGACGGATCAGCTGCTGCCCTGCGAGGCATCATCAATCCGCAGGTTCCGCTCGGAGGCGATCCAGGATTCCGCGCCCAATCCAACACCGATCCTCATCTCTACAACCCCTACACCGAACAATGGTCCCTTGGGGTTCAGCAGGCATTTACACGTTATATCGTGGGCGAAGTGCGGTATCTCGGAAACCACGGCGTCGGACTTCTCGAGAATCGAAACGGGAACCCCGCCCTCGGTCCTCTGATCGCCGCGGGTTTCCAGAATGTAATTCCCGCCGGCCTCACACCATGCACGACACCGAACACGCCGGGAGCGACTGCAGGTTACGTGGACTGCAATCGCACCAATCTGGTTACGCTGGGCAACACGGGCTTTTCTAACTACAACTCGCTCCAATCAAGACTGAACATCGAACATTGGCGCGGTATCACTGCCGGCATCAGCTACACATGGAGCAAGGATATCGACAATGTCAGCGAAATCTACGCCACTGGGACTGGCGGAAACACAACCAACTTCTCCCAGAGCCCCTTTGATCTCAACCAGGCCGAACGTGGCGTAAGCGGACTTGATTATCCGCAGCTTGCATCGATTTACATGATCTACGAGGTGCCTCGGCTGTTGAAGCAGGATTCTCCAGGAGGCAAGTTGCTCAACGGCTGGCAGATCAATCCTGTGTGGCGATACGCCAGCGGGCAGCCTTATACAGTCACCGAGAACGCAGCGGCCGACACGGTGCTGTGCGACCCAACTCAGGATTCCGGTGGCACGACCTGCCGGCCCATCATCAATAATCGCCACGCGCCAATTGATGCAGTCGGTCAGTGCACCGATCCCACTGCCAGCGATTGCGGAGTCGTCAACTACTATACCGGGGCGCCTGCGAGTCTTCAGGCCTTTCACTGGATTCGCAACGATGATGTCTCTGCCCAATATTTCGGCACTCCCTTCGCGGGCGGGGGGCGCAACCAGCAGCGCGGCCAAACCATCAACACCGTGAATCTCGCCGTGCTGAAGAACTTCAAATTGAACGAGCGCTTCACAATCGAGATACGGGCGACTTCGTACAACGTTCTCAATCGCCAATACCGCGGCAGCCCCGGCGTGAATATTGACTTTGGAAACTTCGCGGATGCGGGCGGCTCGTTCGGCAACACGCTTTTTAACCCCAACGGCGGAGGGCAGACCAACTCGGTGTTCTCCGGTATTGATCGACGGCGGATTGAGCTCGGCGGGAAGATCCGATTCTAATAAGCAGTCTTCATCTCGCAGGGTGCGCAGCGACCAGGTTGCTCCACCCTGCGCCCTTTTCACGTGAGCTGCTTGAGATGCTTAATCTAACCGACCCTCTGGCGAATGCCTGCATCCCCAGACTCAACTCTGTCCAATCTCTACTGTCAAGTTTGACAGTTGCCGAAAGGTTAGCTTGGGGTTTTAATAAGGCTCTCGGGTGCCTCCTGGAGCTTCGGGCACGAGAGTATGCAACTGCGACGGCCACATGCTCTGATGTAGCGGCGTGGCCCGTAATGAGCATCTCAATCGCCTCATGACCCGCCGAGTGGTATCCAACGATGCTTGAACAAGGCGCCGTTCGACCGGCGTCATTAGTTTTGTCGGCCCTGATCGCTTTGAATCTCACTCTCAAGAACGAATAGCTCTTTTCGTCACCACCCGCTGTAGCCTCTCGCGCTAAGTCCCGCCAGATCATCGAGGCAAGGGGCTCTACACTCGCCTGTCCCGACATTGTGCAGGGTAGGGACCGATAACGCGCAAGAAAAACAAAACGACAGGGTCGTGTTCGCGGCAAAGATCACTTTAGTTGCTGACCGTCTTCGGGACATGGGTCGCGCAAAAGGATTTCCTGAGTTAGCACGAAAAGTTTCCCGGGAGCCATAGAGATACCTGGAGGAGATATGAGGAACGATGCAGAGGACGTGAGACTGCTGCAGGCTCACGAAGCCAATATCCCCTGGAGAAAATGGGGGCCTTATCTAAGCGAACGCCAGTGGGGCACGGTCCGCGAAGACTACAGCAAGGATGGAAATGCCTGGGACTATTTCAGTCATGATCAGGCTCGAAGCCGAGCTTATCACTGGGGCGAAGACGGATTGGCCGGTTTCAGCGATGAAAAGCAGCTTCTGTGCTTCAGTGTCGCGTTGTGGAACGGAAAGGATCCGATACTCAAAGAGCGGTTGTTTGGGTTGACCAATAGTGAAAGCAATCACGGTGAGGACGTCAAAGAATATTACTTCTATCTGGATAGCACCCCAACACATTCGTATATGAAGTATCTGTACAAGTATCCGCAGGCGGAGTATCCCTACTGGGATTTGATCGAGACGAGCAAAGGCCGCAACCGTTTTGAGCCGGAATACGAACTGCTGGACACAGGCATCTTCAACGCCGATCGCTATTTCGACGTTTTTGTGGAGTATGCGAAACAGTCTCCGGAAGACATTCTGATAAGGATCACTGTTTGTAATCGGGGGCCGGAAGCGGCCAGTCTGCAAGTGCTGCCGACCCTCTGGTTTCGCAACACATGGACCTGGTGGCCTGACACTCCAAAGCCGATTCTTAAGGCGGTACCCTTCAAACAGTCCTCGGCGATAGCGGCATCCCACGCCAAATTGGGCGAACGTTGGCTCTACTGCGAGGGCGATGCTCCGCTGCTGTTCACGGAGAACGAGACAAACAATCAGCGGCTTTTTGGAACCTCGAATCCTTCACCATGGGTTAAGGACGGCATAAACAACTATGTGGTCCAGGGAAAAAAGGACGCCGTGAATCCCGGGCGCACCGGAACAAAAGCCGCTGCACAATATCAATTGAACGTGGGCCCAGGTCAAACAGCCACCATCCGGTTGCGACTCACTGATCTGGCAGCTTCTGCCACTCTTGATCCCTTCGGCAGCTTTGATGAGACGATGCAGCTTCGCCAGCGTGAGGCCGACGAATTTTATCGTAGCGTCACGCCAAGTCGAGTGAACGCCGATGAAGCCCTCGTTTTGCGCCAGGCTATGGCTGGGATGTTGTGGAGTAAACAGTATTTTGGATTCGAGGTAGACAAATGGCTTGAGGAACATGGCGCGGACCCTTTGCGCCCAAACTCAAAGCAAATGCGAAACAGCGAGTGGTTCCACATGATCAACGAGCATGTCATCTCCATGCCCGACAAGTGGGAATATCCGTGGTACGCCGCCTGGGACCTGGCGTTTCATACCGTCGCGTTATCCACTGTCGATGTGGACTTTGCGAAACAGCAGCTCGGAATCATGCTGCAGGAGTTTTTCCTGCATCCATCTGGCCAGATCCCTGCTTACGAATGGAACTTCAGTGACGTAAATCCTCCGGTGCACGCGTGGGCCGCGATCTTCCTGTACCGGCAAGAGCAAGCCCTCAAGGGGACAAGCGACGTGGAGTTCCTGAAGAGGTGTTTTGCGAAACTGCTGCTGAACTTCAGTTGGTGGGTTAACCGAAAAGATCGTTTTGGCAAGAACCTTTTCGAAGGCGGTTTCCTGGGACTGGATAACATTGGCGTCTTCGACCGCAGCGCACCGCTGCCCACCGGCGGCTACCTGGAGCAGGCTGACGGCACCTCATGGGTATGCCTGTTCTGCCAGAACATGTTGGAGATCGCCTGCGAGTTGGCAGCTCACGACACCTTCTTCGAAGATCTAGCCATCAAGTTTGCGGACCATTTCCTTCTGATCGCCCATGCGATGAACGGAATGGGACCGGATGGGATGTGGGATGAGGAGGACGGATTCTACTACGATGTACTGCGGCTTCCCGATGGCACGGCGACGAGACTCAAAGTTCGCTCGATGGTTGGGCTGCTGCCACTCTTCGCGACTACCGTAATTGAGCCATCGCAGCGCGAACTCCTACCGCGTGTGAACCAAATTTTGAGAGAGCGTTTGTTGCGCATGCCTGAGCTACGGGAGAGCATCCATCCGACCGGCCCACAGCATCTGGGATGTTGCGAGCGCGGGATTGCGGCACTGGTGAATCCAGATCGCTTGCGCAGAATACTAACTCGCGTTCTCGACGAAAACGAGTTCTTCAGTCCTTACGGAATCCGGGCACTTTCCCGATATCATGCCGAGCATCCCTACACATTCAACGTGAATGGCCAGGAGTACCGGGTCAACTATCTCCCGGCAGAATCTGACACGGGAATGTTTGGAGGCAACTCAAACTGGCGTGGGCCGATCTGGATGCCGGTGAACGCATTGCTGATTCGGGCGCTGCTGTCCTACTACCTCTACTACGACGACAACTTCAAGATTGAGTGCCCGACAGGATCAGGAAACCTGATGAACTTGTTTGAGGTGGCCCGTGAAATTGCCAACCGGCTGACCCGGATATTCCTTCGGGACAAATCTGGTCGACGGCCTGTCTATGGAGGAACCGAGAAGTTTCAGACGGATCCTCACTGGAAGGACTACCTCTTGTTCTACGAGTATTTTCACGGTGACAACGGCGCGGGTTTAGGTGCCAGTCATCAGACCGGCTGGACAGGTCTCGTCGGTGGATTGATTGATCTTTTCGGTCGGCTTGATGCGGCTCAATTCCTTGCCGGCGGAAAGGTAGATGCGTTTGTCAGAGAAGAACCGCTCGTGCCGAAATGAGTCGCCTTGGATTTGGAGTGCAAGGAATTTGAAGGCAATGCCGGCAGCAGGTTCCAATTGGTCCCTTGTCGCAACTCTGCGCAAAATCAGCGGACGGCCCCTTCACAGAATGTTGGCCGGGGTGGCTCTGTGCCTGTTCGCGGCGGTGCTGTCGGCGACCGCCCAATTTCCCGACGTCCTCACAAAACCTGCTACCCCTTCGCCCGCACCCCAGGAAGAAGCACAAGACCCACTCGGGCGCAGCACGCCAAGGGGAACGATCATAGGGTTTGTGAAAGCGGCAGATCGCAGCGATTTTGTCACTGCGGCCAAGTACCTTCAGATCAAGAAAAAGCAAGCGGCCTCAACAGAGACTCTGGCCCGGGAACTCAAAGCGCTGATGAACCGCTACTTCAGCGAACCGATAGCATTGATCAGCAATTCCCCGCAAGGAACCGTGACGGACGGTTTGCCAATCGACCAGGAGCGGGTCGGGCCACTGAAGATCGACGACCAGAAGGTTGATGTTCTCCTCACGCGAGTTCCCGACGAGAAGTCCGGCCAAATCTGGTTGATTTCTTCCGAGACTTTGGCCAACGTTCCGCAGTTGTTCGATGCAATCCAGGAGAACTGGATTGATCGAATCATGCCGGAACCGCTCCTCACGCACAACCTGTTTTCAATCCCTCTGGCGCATTGGCTCGTTTCCATCGCCTCGATTACAGTTTCCTTTTTTCTTTTTTGGCTCATTTCCCACGTGACTGTCCGGATTCTGAAAAAGAGGGCAAAGGACGGACCGCGTCGCGCATTAATTGAGTCGTTGTACAAGGAGGTGAACTGGCCGGCTATTGTTATCCTCACCACGCTTGTTGAGCTACCCATCTTTTTTTCCCTGGGACTCTCGCTCACCGCACGCACGATCTTCGGCCGCTTTGCTCTCATACTCCTGATCTTCGGCGTGACCGTAATGCTTCTCCGCATCAGCAAGCTATGGTTCAAGCATGCTCGCAGGACAATTCAGTTTGGAGGAAATACTGGCGCGGAGTCCGGCATTCTGCTGGCCAACCGTTTGCTGCGCGTTCTAATTACTTTAGTGGCAATCTTCACCTCTCTCACTGTTCTGGGGGTGGATACAACGACTGCCCTTGCGGGTGTTGGAATCGGCGGAGTGGCCATTGCGTTTGGTGCCCAGAAGACGGTCGAGAATATTCTTGGCGGCATTTTCCTGGTGGCCGATAAAGCCCTCGGGGTGGGAGACCAGTGCCGCATTGGAGACCGCCTGGGCACCGTGGAAGACATCACATTGCGCTCTGTACGTCTTCGCACGCCGGAACAAACACTTCTGTCGATACCAGCTGGTGCGCTGGCTCAGTCAAATATCGAAAACTTTGCGACTCGCGGCAAGATCCAGGTGAACACCACCCTCGAAATACGCTACGGTACAAACACTGAACAACTAAGATCCATTCTTGAGGGGATTCGCCATTTGCTTGCAAACAATCCCCGTCTTGAAACCGATACGGCGAGCATACGATTGGCCTCGTACGGACCGCACTCCATCCGGTTTGAACTCATTTGCTATGTCCTGACTCGCGACTTCGTGCAATTCGTGGCGGTGCGCGAAGAGTTGTTGCTCCAGATTGGCGACGTCATCGAAAGCTCGGGAGCCGGTTTTGCCATACCTCCACAACTCTTCTATATGCGACCGGATGGAGAATTGGAAAGGAGTCCTGTGGCGGAAAACCAAGTGTATGGACGGAAGGGGAATTAAAAGCAGCGCTAAACTAAAACAATGGAATCAATCACTCGCGCCAGAGTGGTCTGAGAAATCCTTGTACTCCCATCCAGGCGACGTTAGTGCGCGTCATGCTCTCGAAATCACATCACCATCTTCCATACGGCTCCTATCAGACTTTCGGCGGGTGTCACCAGCACCATCATGACAACCATGGGGAGCACTGCAGACAAGGCCAGATAAATTAGAGTTAATCGATTGATCGGCACGTAATGCATTTGTTGGACCAACTGGAAGCTACTAGCAAGGTCGATCAAGGACGATGGATCGGGATCGCCCAGAATTCCGTCTCCTTTCAGGATGCTCCCATCAACCCACTTAGCCGCGAATGACTCGTTATGCCTGGTCACCAAGGCGCCATAGTCAAGGATGGCCCGCTTCTTGGTCCTGACAAGAAGCGGCACAGTGACCAGCAACGGCGCGGCCAGAGCCAGGGTTGAGACTACTCCAAAGCCGAGGAGGGCGAACTTCATTCCCGCAAGGGTAGCTCCTTCGTAGACGATTGCATTTCCCGCTTGACTGGCGATCACGATACTTAACGCGAAAACAATTGGGCTGAAGTACCACTGGCCTTCCGCCAAAAACCCGAGTCCTGCCGCCAGGTCGCTATGCGTGGCGACCAGATGAAGGTCGATCCTTGAAGTACGCCACAGAAACAGCGTCCACAGGCCCATCCTCCATGTCCAGCGCAACACGAGGAAACGAAAGAATGGCATGCTGACGAGGATGAACCACAATCCCGCGAGGCTTAGCCCGGGATTTGGACCGGGCCCCATCGTATGCCAATTCGATGCGTTCTCCATCAATAGTTCCGGTTTAGGGAACAGGAATGACGAACACGCTACCGCAGCCAAGATTAGCTCCGGCACGATGCTATCTCGAAGGCGAATTACTCTTCGGATCGCTGCTTCAAAAGCGGGCAACTCCGGGTCTTGCACAAGCCCGGATCTCAGGAAGTGGAGGACAAGTTGTCTCCACTCGTCGTCGATACTCGATTCCACAACGATCACAATGGGGAGGGCAACCAAAAATCGCAGGTTGACGGCGAAGTCGCGAAGAAATGGGATTTGCAAATGGTTCCCGTAAGCCACTCCCTGAGCAAAGGAGAGAATCAACAACGGAAGCCAGGTGACGGCAATGCCAAATAGAACCCGGCGAATGGCTCCTGAGCGTTCGTCGGCGAAGCCAAGCAATCGCTGTACCCGATAAAAAAGGCCTCCACGCGTCAGGGAAAAACTCTCCGCCAGCGGAGAGCGAACTTCACTCATGGAAACCTCCGCAGCAGACAGCCGGGTGAGCAGCCACAGTTTCTGATTGAGAAGACTTCGGCTTAAGACATCGGATGGAGTTGGAGTACCTATTCGAGCTTGATGATGTTCGTTCGCCCAAGGTTCCGAGGGACATACGGGATTGTGTTGAATATTCCACTGAGAGACGGCAAATATATCCGGAGGCTGGTCGAAGAAAAACTGGCAAAACTACCAGTCTCCACCTCTCTTGACGAGCGGAAACACACGTATCGAGAAGCGTCACTATTGTTTCCCGAAACAACCGATCAATTGAGCGATTCTATCGAAACTGCTATCTCATCTCCGCCTGTGGTATGTCTTTTGGCCAAATGCCCGTATGGCCGCAAAACTATAGTTCGATCTTTCCGCTGGCCTTACTGCGGCCCTGGACTAGCCGCGCCTGAAGCAGGACGCTGCGCGCGGAGAAGAAATTGTTCGAATGCCACACGGTCGAATTTTTGATCCTCCACGATTTCGCCGCTATTCAGATCGACAAGGCCCGACTCGCCGAACGCAAATCCCACGCCGTTTACACCCCAGCGAACGACCTGCGATTCCACCGGGTGGATGTCTTCGGAGTGTGCCTCGCCGATGTGCGCTCTCTGCAGAGTCATCACGATGCGGGTCCCTGGTATCCAACGCTCCTCAGTGAGCATATACAACCCGCTTTGACTCACGTTTCCAAGCTGGTACGCCTGCGGTGCTCCTCCAGTCCAGTGGTAGGCAACGATGCCTTGAGCAGGCATTCGTTCGTCACGGCGGCGGTCACTCAAAGCAGGCGGGAACACCCAGCGCAGAAACCTCACCATCAGAGAGGTCGGTTCTTCAGTTACGCCTTGCTGACTTGTTTCCGTTTTCGTGACTTGCAGTTCATGGTTGCGCTTCTGCAGCCCGGAACCGAGAAGTCCGCTTTTCCGCGAACATCGAAATGAATCCGCCGCTTCGATCGGCGGCGCTGATTCGTCGAACCCAGCGAGAGCTTTGCTCCCGCTGCAAATCCGCAGCTGATCCCCTTCTTGAATGTGAGACGAAGTGATGGAATGCGTCGGCAAGATCAGCGCACTGGCAGCCTGGGCGCGAATCGGCACAAACTCTACTTCTGCAAAATTCCGGGCATATTCCAAAACCCGGCAGTTCTCGTCCAGATAAACCACATCGAATCGCGAAAGGCTCGGGCCATGTGGGATTCCTCGAAATGGATTCAACCAGAATCCCTTGTGAGTAACCCCGGAGAGGTCTTTGACAATCGTGGCGAAGGGCTGCTTAACAGTATCGATGAGTTCAATATCTACCCTAATCAGATTTTGACGTGTCTGGTCGCAGGTGCACAGCTTCTGGGTGCCCATAGTCCTCTTTCCAGGGAAGCTGCCGACCGCAGTGCAATGCCGTGTACGGGTTTAGATTAGCAGAGTTCTGGAATGCGAGATGGGCACACAAAAGTTTCAAAACGATGCTCGTTGGTAATGAGCGAGATGACATCGAAGTTCCGCTGCCCTTGCCCTCGGGATGACATCCAAACAAAGTACGAATATCTGACTCAGTTCAGGACCTGCGGATTCAGTGTGGTAGCATTCGCGCGAGGAGTTGACTCCGTCGAATGAAGCGTCTCGCTTCGCTGCTAATCTGCCTTGTATATATGTGCTTGGCACAGCCGTTGCCTTCGCAGTCCGTCCGGAGCGCCACACAGCCAACACGCGAATCCTATCTGAAACTGGCCGCAGAACTGGACAAAACGCTGCACACAGACGTTCTTCAGGTTTGGTTTCCCCGTTCGGTTGATGAGAAACATGGCGGCTTTCATTCGCACTTTGCGCGCGACTGGCAACAGTTGCCGAGCGACGGCAAATTCTCCGTATTTCAGGGACGCATGACATGGGTAGCAGCGCAGGTGGTGATGCGCGAGCCTGAACTCAAAGACCAGTTCATTCCGATCGTTCACCACGGAGTCTATTTTCTCGCCGACGTGATGTGGGACAAACAATATGGCGGTTTTTTCTGGGGACTGGACGACGCCGGCAAAATCACTTCCGCCTTTGGCGACGAGAAGGAACTCTACGGCATTGGCTTCTGCGTTTACGGTGCCGCAGCCGCGTACCAGGCTACCGGTGATCCCAAGGCGCTGCAGATAGCGAAAGATGGGTTTCTTTGGGCCGACAAGCACGCTCATGATCCGGTAAATGGCGGCTATTTTGAATGGCTCACACGCGATGGAACGCCAATCATACCGAAAGTCCCCGACGGTACTGTGGCGACAAATCCTATCGGCCCCATCAACTACAAGTCGATGAATACGCACATCCATCTGCTTGAGGCATTCACTCAACTGTACGAAGTCTGGCCTGATCCAACACTACGCTCGCGCCTCGAAGAACTGCTCGCCATCGTCCGCGATAAGATCTGCGTGGAGCCCGGTGTAATGAACCTCTATTTCACCAACGCGTGGCAACCCATCCCCGACCACGATTCCTACGGACATGACGTTGAGACCGCTTACCTGATGCTTGAGACCGACGAAGCTCTTCACCAGAAGGCCGGCGAAAATACCGAGCGCATGGCGCGGATGCTCGTCGACCACGCACTTGCCTACGGGTGGGACCATCAGAATGGCGGCTTCTTTCGCGAGGGCACCACCTTCGGCAAACCCGAAGACACAATGAAGGAATGGTGGGTGCAGGTGGAAGGCCTGAATGCGCTGCTGATGATGCACGAGCGCTATGGTAAGCAGGATGGCGTGTACTTCCAGCGGTTCCTGGAGCAATGGGCCTTCATCCAGAATCACACAATTGATGGACGGTTTCATGGCGACTACAACCTGACCAGCGCCAATGGCGCGCCTGCCACCGAGGACAAAGGCTCAATCTGGAAAGCTGCCTACCACGATGGACGTGCATTCTGGAATGTGAGTGCTCGTCTGCGCAAACTGGCAGCGGAGCATTAGAATTGGGCGTGACATGCCAGTAAAAACCATCATCGAGCCATTTCGGATCAAGAGCGTCGAGCCAATCCGCTGGACTACACGTGCGCAGCGCGTAGAGCTTTTGAAAGCTGCACACTACAACCTCTTCCTGTTGCCGGCAGACGACGTGCTTATCGATCTGCTGACAGACTCAGGAACCGGCGCCATGTCCACGCATCAGTGGGCCGCCATTATGGAAGGCGATGAGAGCTACGCCGGAAGCCGAAGTTTCGATCGCTTCCGCAACTCCATCCACGAAATCGTGGGCTACAAGCACGTCATTCCCACACACCAGGGACGTGCGGCAGAACGCATTCTGTTTGGAGTTATGTGCAAGAAAGGCGACGTCGTCCCCAATAACACGCACTTCGATACCACGCGCGCCAACGTGGAGTTCGTGGGCGCCGAAGCTGTAGACCTGCTCATCCCCGAAGGCCGACAGCCGTCGTTGCAGTATCCGTTCAAAGGCAACATGGATGTTGCCGCGCTTGAATCCTTGATCGCCCGTGTCGGCCCGGAGCGCATTCCCCTCGTGATGCTCACTGTAACCAACAACTCCGGCGGTGGTCAGCCCGTTTCAATGAAAAACGTGCGGAAGGTCAGCGCCATCTGCAAGCGTCATGGAATCCCACTTTATTTCGATGCATGCCGATTCGCGGAGAATGCCTGGTTTATCAAGCTTCGTGAACCGGGATATGCGGATAAGGCTCCTAAGGAGATAGCGCAGGAGATGTTCCGCTACGGCGATGGCTGCACCATGTCGGCCAAGAAAGATGGCATGGCCAACATTGGTGGATTCCTGTGCACCAGCGATGATCTGCTGGCACAGCAACAAAAAGACCTTCTGATTTTGAGCGAAGGATATCCGACTTACGGAGGACTCGCAGGCCGCGATCTCGAGGCAATCGCTGTTGGAATTCAGGAAGCGCTGGAGGAGGATTATCTGCGTTACCGGATTGCGTCGACAGCATACCTCGGCAACCACATCGCCGAAGCCGGCGTTCCCATCGTCCAGCCGCCAGGCGGCCACGCGATTTACATCGATGCTCGTGCCTTCCTGCCTCACATCCCTGTGGATCAATTTCCGGGTGTCGCATTGGCTGCTGAGTTGTACCTCGAAGGCGGCGTCCGTTCCGTGGAGATTGGCACTTTAATGTTTGCAGGAGCCGCACAGATGGACCTGGTCCGTCTGGCGATGCCGCGCCGCGTTTACACACAAAGTCATGTCGATTACCTTGTCGAGGTGATTATCGAGGTCTATAAGAATCGCGACCGGATTAAGGGGATGCGCCTGACCTATGAAGCGCCTTTCCTTCGCCACTTCACTGCGCATCTTTCACCAGTATGCAGCTAAGGTGTTTGTTTATTTAGCTCACATATCTTTAAGCAAACAAAGTGATTTTGAGGGACGATATGCTTAAGTTGAATCCTCAATACTTTTTTGATCGATTCCCACAGGACAGGATTGACAACCGCCACTCGGTTGCATGATTCTATAGGCGAACAAAAGGCGAATATAGCCTTTCTGCCATGCCTTCCTCTGCCGCACTGCGCCAACAGATCGAGAGCGATTTCCAGCATCGCTACCCTTCCGTACTTACACCAACTGCTCGAACAATTCGCGATGTAGCTGCTACCGGTATAACTGCCGTCGACGATTTACTCAATGGGGGATTGCCCATAGGAGCGATCAGTGAAATCACCGGACCTGCATCCTCAGGGCGAACCACCATCACTCTTGCATTTCTCGCTCGTCGCATGCAGGAAGGCAGCGTCTGTGCGTTGATCGATGCGAACGATTCATTCGATCCGGAATCCGCCGCAGCAAATGGAATAAACCTCAAGCATCTGCTCTGGGTCCGATGCAGAAATGCGCCTTTCGATAAGCCTTCCTCTGCAACGCGCGTTACTTCCTCTACCGGAAAGCAGGATAAAGAAAAACCCTGGTCACGGCTGGACCAGGCGATACGCGCCACAGATTTGCTATTGCAGGCAGGTGGTTTCGCAACCATCGTCCTCGACCTGGCCGATGAAGCCATCGAACATGGCCGTCGCATTCCGCTGGCGACATGGTTCCGTTTCCGGCAGGCGGCTGATCGCACACGTTGCAGCCTGGTCGTGCTTGGCAAAGCGGCGTACGCACAGTCCAGCGCCGCGGTAGTTCTAGAGTGCCTGCCCGATAACATCGATGACTCTGCCGCTACTGTGATCCGCAATTTTAACTGCAGTGCACGGCGTGGTCACGTGCGTTTTTCGCCACTCACTAATATCGACCGCAAGCCACCGGCTTCTACCTGGACAGCGCCAGCAACCTGGTCGACACCAGCAACCTGGAATTCCGATAAGCGCGCATGACGCAGAAATCCAATTCGCTCTATGCAGCAATTCATGCAGCTGAGTTTCCTGCCCAGGCGATCCTCCGCATGCGACCAGATCTGCGCTCAAAGCCCATTGCCATACTCGATGGTATTGCGCCACAGGAGCGTGTCTGCTCTTTTAATCAGCAGGCCCGCAAGCGCGGAATCGTACGCAGCATGTCGCGCCTCGAAGTCGAAGAAGTCAACAAAGTATGCGTGTTATCGCGCTCAATCGAAACCGAACGTGCTGCAAGGTCAGTTCTTCTTGAATGTATTTCTCACTTTTCCCCTCGCATCGAAGAGACGTTCGCTGAAAACTCCTGCGGTTTCGTACTCGATATAACAGGGACGGAACGCTTGTTTGGGCCGCCAGCAACATTGGCTCTGCGCCTTCGTGCTGCAATCATCTCCGCAGGATTTCGCGTATCCGTTACAGTGAGTCATAACTTCGACACCGCGCGCATCAAGGCCGAATACGCGCGAGGCATAACAGTCATTCCCGAAGACAAGGAAGCGGCATCACTTGCCACAGTTCCGATTGATTCAGTGCGCCTCGATGATGCGCATTACGAAACATTTGTGCTTTGGGGAATTAATACCCTTGGCGATCTTGCAGAAATGCCTGAAGAAGAGCTCATTACGCGTCTCGGACAGCGGGCAAAGCTCTGGCTACAACTCGCGCGCGGCATGGCTAAACATACGTTTCAGCCCATTGAAGCGAGATTTGAACTAAAAGAGCACATCGAACTCGAAACCCATGTAGAACAGCTCGATTCCCTGCTCTTCATCGGCGCAAACATGATCAACAATCTTGTATCGCGCGCAGCTGCAAGAGCATTGTCCTTGGCAACAATCACGGTCCAGATGTGCCTTGACAAGCAGCCCATCTACAAGCGCGCGATTCGACCTGCCATCCCCTCCAGCGATCGCAAGTTCCTGCTTAAACTGCTTCAGCTTGAGATGGCCGCACACCCGCCGCAGGCTGCCATAACTTCTCTTACATTGATCGCAGAGGCAGGACAAAGAAGCAAGGTGCAAATGGGGCTCTTCGCACCACAGACACCTGAGCCATCACGTCTCGATGTCACTCTCGCACGACTCAAAGCATTAGTTGGCGACGATCGCGTTGGATCTGCTGTCTTGAGTGATACACATCGCAGTGGAAGCTTCGCAATGGAACACTTCTCCATAACGGATCAGTCATCTCTTTGCATGGACTCAACGGTTCGTATTTCGCTGCGGCGCATGCGCCCACCTCGTCCGCTTCTCGTAGAGGTCCATTCTCAAAAGCCTGCTTCATTTCGTGATGGAGCAGATCGCTACGATGTGCAGATTGCCTATGGCCCATGGAATACAAGTGGTTGCTGGTGGTCTGTCAATGAATGGGATCTGGAAGAGTGGGATTTAATTGTCACAAACACTCATGGGGAAACCATTGGCTGCCTTATCGCACATGACAACCTGAATCATAAGTGGCTATTGGATGCGCTCTATGATTGACAGTCAGGGCAAAACAGTCTGCAGCCCGTCTGCATTCTCTGCCACGGAAGAATATATAGAACTGCATGCTTCGAGTGCATTCAGTTTTCTCGCGAGTTCGTCCGAACCTGAATCCTACATCGAACGCGCAGTCGAAATCGGAATGCCTGCAATGGCACTGGCCGACAGAAATGGACTCTACGGTGTTGCTCGCTTTCATACGTCGGCAAAGCACAACCAGGTGAAGGCACACATCGGCGCGGAGATTGCCGTCTCATCGTTCGGTAACAAACTTGTTCCTCATGCGTGGCTTCCGCACCAACACCCCGATGAACCTCCTCGCATCGTTCTGCTCTGCGAATCGCAAGTCGGATATCAGAATCTCTGCCAGTTGATTACGCGCTTTAAGATGCGCGAGCCAACCAAAGCTGAAGGCGCAGCGACATTCGATGATCTGGAAGAATTTTCGTCGGGCCTGATCTGTCTGACAGGTGGTGAAGAAGGCCCTCTCGCTGCTGAACTCAATCGCGACGGAGAGGCCGGCTCGTTCAAGGCACTCGATCGAATTACATCCATCTACGGACGGAGCAACGTGTATGTTGAACTCCAACGCCACTGCGAACGGGAAGAAGAATGCCGTAACGCCGCACTGCTCGACATCGCATCGCGTCTTGGTCTACCGACAATTGCGACCAACGGTGTGCGCTATGCCAAGCGGGATGATCGCGAACTCCTCGACATATTTACTGCCATTCGCCACCACACCACAGTCCATAATGCCGGGCGGCTACTGAATAGAACTTCTTTGCGCCATTTGCGCCCGGCACGCGAAATGTCCAATCTCTTTCGCGATATTCCTGAAGCGATTGCTAATACTCGAATTGTGAGTGAACGCCTCGAATTCACGCTGAACAATCTTGGATACGAGTTTCCGCATTACCCTGTACCTGACGGCGAAAGCATGGATAGTTTTCTTGCAAAGCGTGTCGAGGATGGCATTCGCAAGCGGTATGCAACTCAGTTAAAACAGAAACTGATGGTGAGAGCTAGCAAGCAGGCGCAGCATGAACTTGAGTTAATAGCCAAGCTAGGATTCGCCGGCTATTTCCTCATCGTCTGGGACATCATTTGTTTTTGCCAGAGAAATGGATTCCTGGTGCAAGGGCGGGGTTCGGCTGCGAACTCGGTCGTATGCTACGCCCTTGAAATCACCGCGGTAGATCCTATAGGAATGGATTTGTTGTTTGAGCGCTTCCTTAGTGATAGTAGGGGCGAATGGCCCGACATCGATCTTGATCTTCCATCAGGTGATCATCGCGAGCGCGTCATCCAGTACATCTACGAGCACTATGGTTCGTTAGGTGCTGCGATGACTGCAAATGTGATCACCTACCGCGGCCGTTCCGCTGCCCGTGAAGTAGGAAAAGCGCTTGGGTTTGATGAGATACAGCTTTCAAAGCTATCCAGCCTCGTTGGTCATTGGGAATGGCGCGGCGCCAACGACACGATGGCTAAGCATTTTGATCAGGCAGGGTTCGATGTACGCCACCACAGCATTGCGAAATATCTCGAACTCTGCACACGCATGTACAATCTCCCTCGCCATCTTGGACAACATTCTGGCGGAATGGTGATTTGCGCAGGCATGCTGAATCGTATCGTCCCCATCGAACGCGCATCAATGCCAGGTCGCGCCGTTGTGCAATGGGATAAAGAAGACTGTGCTGACCTCGGACTTATCAAGGTCGATTTGCTCGGCCTGGGAATGATGGCAACGCTCAAAGACTCTCTCGAATTGATTCCACGTCACTACGGCAAAGAAGTAGACCTGGCTTCTCTGCCAGAAGATCAACTTGTTTACGAGACGCTCTGCGAGGCAGATACAGTTGGCATGTTCCAGGTTGAGAGCCGTGCACAGATGGCTTCCCTTCCTCATAATGCGCCTAGATGTTTCTACGATGTCGTTGTACAGGTTGCAATTATTCGTCCCGGTCCCATTGTCGGGAAAATGATGCATCCCTATATGCGCCGTCGCCAGGGCCAGGAAGAAGTCTCCTATCCGCATCCTTTGCTCGAACCGGTTCTGAAGCGAACACTGGGCGTTCCGCTATTTCAGGAGCAGTTGCTGCGCATGGCGATGGTTGTAGCAAGTTTTACCGGCTCTGAAGCCGAGGAACTGCGTCGTGCAGTGGGCATGCGCCGCTCTATGCAGAGAATGCGCGACCTTGAAGGCCGTCTGCGTTCCGGTATGACAAACAACGGAATCGGCCAGCAAGAGCAGGACCGCATCGTGCAGGGCATTTCGTCGTTTGCCATGTATGGCTTTCCGGAATCTCATGCTGCCAGTTTTGCACTTATTGCCTATGCCTCAGCCTATCTCAAGGTTCATTACCTGGCAGCATTCACTTGTGGGTTGCTAAACAACCAGCCCATGGGTTTCTACTCCCCTGCCGTGCTTGTCAAAGATGCGCAGCGGCACGGATTGCGAGTTCATCCCGTCTGCGTACAACGATCCGAGTGGCAATGTTCCATCGAGCATGAGCCTGACGGGAGTCTGTCTATTCGCATCGGGCTTAACTATGCTAAAGGACTCAGGCAATCATCCGCCGAAGCATTGCTAGCTGCACGCAACGCCGATGGGCCATTCAGCTCTGTCGATGATCTGACGCGGCGAGTCCCTGCATTGAACAGGAAAGATCTGGTTTTATTGGCGCAGATTGGGGCACTGAATTCCGTTGGCCAGGTAAGTCATCGGCGCGACGCTCTTTGGCAGGTAGAGCAGGCGGGTCGACCAGTTGGCCCTCTCTTGCGAGCTGCGACTGCAGATCGAGCCGGCGGCACGGGCAGCGCATCTATGCCTTTGAGAAAGATGACCACTGACGAGCGTCTTGCCGCAGATTACTCCGGCAGCGGGCTCACCTGCGGTCCGCATCCGATGAGCTATCACCGCGACGAGTTGGTGCGAGCAGGCTTTCTTTCCGCGGATGAACTTTCGCGCGGCACCAACAACCGATTCGTTCAGATCGCGGGCTGTGTCATTGCACGTCAGCGTCCGGGTACGGCAAAGGGATTCGTCTTCCTCTCTCTCGAAGATGAAACGGGAATTGCGAACGTCATCATTACTCCTGATTTATTCGAGCGAGATCGCGTCGTCGTTACGCGCAACCGCTTTCTTTCGATAGAAGGCACCTTGCAGAAACAGAACGGTGTAATCCACGTCAAAGCTTGCCGGATAAAGCCTATCAACATTACGACGGCCGATATGCGATCACATGATTTCCACTGACAACATTTCCCTTGTCCCTTTACGGTGTTGAGCCAATCTGATAATTTAGCGTCGCCAGCGCCATGCGATATTGATATTCCGCATTCGCATTGCCGATCGCTGCATCTGTCTGCTGATACTCGGCCTGGCTCAGTTCGACAATGGAACTTAGCCCCATCTGGTAGCGTGTCTGCGCTAACTTGAGTCCCAGATTCGCCTCCTGCAACAGTTCCACAGTGACGCTGACTCTCTGGTACGAAGTATTCGCCGCCAGCCATGCAGTCCGCACGTCGCGCACGATCCTGTCCCGTAGATCTCTCGTTTGCTCGGCGGCTGCCTGGGCGCGGAGCGATGCCTCTTTTGCCTGCGAAGTGTAGAGAAATCCGTTAAAGACGGGAATGTTTACATTCACTCCGATTCCGCCCCACCAGTTTGTGGTGTAGTACTGCGCCGGACGAATTGGCACGGTGCCTACCGTCCCGGCAGCCGTGATACTCGGAAGCATCTGATCACGCTCTGCATGACTGAACTTGACAGCTGCCTGCTGGCTGAATTGCGAAGCTTGCAAATCAGGTCTCTGCTTTAAACTCGCCTGAACCAATTGGTCAATATCCGTGGGCGGTTGTTCAGCGTTCGCACCGTCATCAACCAGTTCGAACGTCACCTGGTGATCGAGCCCCAGTACGGCATCCAAAGCCGCCATCGTTGAATCCGCGTTGTTCTGCGCATCGAGAGCCAGCAACTTAGCCTGCGACAGATTCACATTGGCAAAACTCAGATCCAACGTCGACTTGAGTTTGTTCACAGTCATCTGGTTCACCTGCGATTGCAGAGTCTGACGGGTCATGACATTTTGCTGAGCTACCTTGAGCGTTTCTTCTGCTTGAAGGGCGTTATAAAACGCCTGGTCGGTTGCAAGCACAATATCGTATTGGGTTGCCACCGCATTCGCCGTCTGCGCCTTTTCCTGAAGCGCCGCGGACGCCACCAGATTCCTAGTCTTGCCGAAATCTGTCAGCAGTTGCGAAAATCCCCCGCCTGCGCCTGCGTGCGTAAACAATCGCGACGCCGTGAGGGCGCCTGCGGAGATGCGACTAGCATCTTCCGCTTCAACTGCCGTTATTGCTGCAGTACCAGTCGGTAATTCCGCGGCCCTGTTTTCTCGATATACCTGGTGCTGTGCCAGCGCAAGTAGGCGTGCCACTGTGACCTGGGGATTGCTTTTGAGCGCCATCTGCTCGGCCTGGCTTCGCGTGAGTCGCTGCATCGCTCCCGAAGAGGGAGCACCTGGGGCCTGAGTACCGGACGCACCGCCGAAAGAGGTAGATTGTGCTCCAGCCTCAGCAATCAATCGGGGCGGGGGCGCATCCGGAATCTCTGCGCGATGACGAGCCGTCTGGGAAATTACATCAGCAGTGAAAGGAATTGCCAGAAATACAAGGGCTGCCCAACGCATGGGCGTCTTCAATCGAATCGTCATGTCTGCTTATGCCTCTCCCTCTGCCGTAATCTGTCTATCCTTGCGACCGTGAACGATCAAGTACACTGCGGGCACAAGGAAGACCGTGAGGACAACGGACACGCCAAGTCCACCGATGATTGCTCGAGCCAATGGCGCATATTGTTCGCTTCCGGCCTCCAGACCAAGCGCCATGGGAATCATTCCGAGAAGCGTCGCCAGCGATGTCATCAAGATGGGGCGTAATCGGATTCTGCACGATTGGACAACTGCCTCCGCAATTGAAAGACCTGTTTCGTGAAGATGACCGGCAAACTCCACAATGAGAATGCTGTTGGACACGACGATTCCGGCCATCATGATTACGCCCATAAGGGACATGATGTTCATGGTGCTGCCGGTTAGAAGGAGAATAAGCAGCACACCCGCCAACCCCGGCGGAATCGCCATGAGAATGATGAATGGATCAAGGAAGGATGCGAACTGCGCCATCAGGATCAGGTAGACAAGGAGGATTGAAAGGATCAAGCCAATTGCGAATCGCTTGAACGACTCGTTCATGCTGACGACGGAACCTCGCACCGTTATACGGATATTTCCAGGCGTCTTGGTGCCATCAATTACGTCCTGCACCTCTTGGTTGACTTTTTGAAGAGCTTCAGTCGAGGGCATTACATAGACGTCAATCACTCGGCGTATCTTGTAATGGTCCACCTCGGTCGGTGTATTAATCTCCGCGATATTTGCGACGGAACTCAACGGCGTGTAATCCACCTCGTTCGCTGCATGCAAAGGGATTTGCTTGAAGTCGTCCATGCTCATGTTGCCGATTTTGTTATCGGAATATTGAACCGTAAGCATGTAGTTGTTTCCGGTCTTCGGATCGATCCAATAGCTGGGCGCGATCATTCCGTTCGACGTGAGCGCGGTAATCACGTTGTCCACAACCTCTTTTGGCGACAGGCCGATGAGGCTTGCACGTTCGCGATCAATGCTCAGCTCTAGACCGGGATAGCGAAGGTTCTGTGGAATCAGAACATCGCTTACATTCTTTAAACCCCTGATTTTAGTTGCAATCCGGTTGGCGATTTCATAAGACTGATCCATGTCATTTCCGCTGACTTGTACGTCGATTGGCGCGGGCAATCCCTGGTTGATGACCGAGTCGACTAACCCGCCGGCTTGAAAGTAGGTTGATAGCGTCGGCATATCTCTTGCGAGCTTTTTGCGAACACGCCTCATGTACTCGTAACTACCCAGTTTGTGATCTTCCTTCAGACTCACCTGCACAAACGCTGTATCCATTGAGGAGTTACTGGTGTAAATAGAAGAGAGATCGGGAGTGATGCCAATGTTGGATACAATCATGTCCAGGTCGTGATCGGGAATAACCTGACGAATTTCGTTCTCCACCTGTGCGACGTACTTATTGCTCAATTCGAGTCGCGTCCCGCTAGGACATTTGATGTTGATAACAAACTGTCCAGGATCTGTCCGCGGGAAGTAGGCTCGCCCCAGGAGCGGAAAGAGAGCAAAAGTCAGCACCACCGCGCCGAGAATTCCGACTGTGCTGGCGACGGGACGCAAAATCGATCGGTTCACTGCAACCACGTAAAGCTCCAGCATGCGCTGAAAGCGGTGATTGAAAGTGCGAACGATCTTCTCGAAAAAGGAAAGCTTCACCTCTCTTCGAAACTCAATCTGACCTTCCGCATCGATTTCCTCTTCCTCCGAGGCATGCGCTTCTGAAGGCTTGATAAATCGTGCGCAGTATAGCGGTACGACGGTCATGGCCACGATGTAAGAAGCGAATAGCGAAAAGACAACTGCGAGAGCGAGAGCCGTGAACAAGTACCGGCTCACTCCGTAGAGCAGCGCAACCGGAAAGAAGACGATTGCAGTGGTGAAGGTAGCGGCCAGCACGGGTAACTGCACTTCCCTTCCGCCCGCCTCTGCCGCCACTTGGGGTGACTCCCCCATTTCCAAGTGTCGGAAGATATTCTCGAGCACCACTACTGAGTTATCGATCAGGCGCGAAAAAGCCAGCGCAAGACCGGCAAGGACCATTGTGTTGATAGATCCACCGCCGATCCGAATGCAGATAAAGGCGGCCAGGGCTGACAAAGGAATGGACAGGAGAACAGCGAACGTAGCGCGGATGCTTCCAAGGAAAAGGAGGATCATCAAAGCGGTCAGCACCAGGCCGATCCCGCCCTCATTGCCGAGATTTCTGAGTGCTGATTTAACAAACTGCGATTGATCGAATACAACTGCTGTCTTGAGAGTGGATGGTATATCCACCAGGTCCTTAATCGCGGCCTTCATGCCGTTCACGATGGTGATGGTGTTGCTGTTGCCTCCCTGCTTCAGCACAGGAACATATACCGACCTCTGACCATCAATGCGAACGATGTTGGTTTGGAGCGTCCCCGAGTCTTCCGCTTTCCCTACATCGCCGACGAGCACCGAGGAATTTCCAACGGACTTGAGCGGAAGGTCGTTGATCTGTTCAGGAGTCGGCACCTGGCTATTGGCATAGATGTTGTAGTCTTTGGGTCCGATCCTTACATCGCCGGCCGGTAGAATCAGATTCGAATCGTTTACCGAACGGACCACGTCCATGAGACTCAGATTGTGAGCCTCAAGCTTCAGTGGATCGACATAAACCATGATCTGCCGATAGCGTCCGCCAAAGGGTTGCGGCACAGATGCTCCGGGCACGCTGGCAATCTGGTTGCGCACCTGAAATTGCGCCAGATCCTTCAGATCAGTCTCGTTTAGCCCCCTTCCTTTCAGAGTCACGAGACAGACAGGTTGACTCGATGCGTCCATTCCCAGAACGACCGGAGGCAAAGTGCCGGGCGGCAACCTTCGCAGATCCGCCATGGCTAGATTTGAAATGTTACTGAGAGCCGCATTCGCATCTGTACCGGGCTGGAAATAAATCTTGATCAGACTCACTCCGGTCAAAGAGCGCGATTCAATGTGATCAATGTTGTTGCCAAGTGTGAAGAATCTCTCAAACGTGTCAGTAATATCGGCCTCGATCTGTTCCGGAGGCATACCTGAGTAGAATGTCGCAACGACCACTACCGGCATGTCTATCTGCGGAAACAGGTCCACCGGCATCGAGGCGATACTCACGACGCCCAGGACCACAATTACGAGGCACACCATGATGATGAAGAAGGGATATTTCAATGCAAACTTTGGCATCTACTTTGTCCCCCCCGACTTTTCTTCATCAATATCCAAGGCAGTACTAGGCTGGAGATTCGTCATCACGCTTTCGCCCGGCTGATAGTTTGATTGATTGCCGGTGATGACGAGGTCGCCCTCCGCAAGGCCTGATTTCACCTCGATAAGGTTCGAGCCTTGCAGCCCTGTCACGATGTTGCGTGTCTGAACGTGATGCGACGCATCCACTACCAGGACCGACTGCTGGCTGCCATTCCGAATCACCGACTGCACCGGAACCGTCAAGACATTGTCGTGGCGTTCGAGTTCGATGGTTGTGTTGGCGTACTCTCCCGGCGTGAGCGAAAGATCTTTGTTATCGACGTCGATCTCCGTTTCCATTGTCCTGGTAGCAAGATTCAAATTGCGCGTAAAGCGCACCACCTTGCCCTCGAACGAACGGTGTATCGCATCCACGTTGACCGTAACTGTGGCTCCCTCATGAATAAACTCGACCGCGTCTTCCGGCACGGGTAAACGCAGTCGAAGCAGAGTGCTTTGCGAGAGCTTCACGATTGGCAAAGACTGGGTATCGGAAGAGGTGCCGGCCTGAATCAACGCGCCCGTATCTGCATAGCGCCAGATGATGACGCCATCAAGTGGGGCCGTGACCCTTGTGTAATCGGCAAGATCGCCAACCCGCTCATTGTCGGCCTTGGCCCCCTCTGATTGCTGCTTTGCCGCTGCCAGGGCGGACTTAGCGGCATCTACGCGTGCTTCCGACGCCAGGTCCTTCGATTGCGCGTCATCCAGTTCCTGTTCTGCGATCAATCCCGGCTGTGAGGCTGAGGCCTGCTTTAGACGTTTGTAGTCATTGTGAAGTGCTGAATGTTCCGATTCAGTTCGCGACACCTCATGCTCGGCGCGCGTGATCTCGTCTTTGCTCCTAGCCAATTCCGCGCCAGTTCCACGGAGTTGAGCGTCCAACTCCGGCACTTCCAGGATCGCCAGCACCTGGCCCTGGTGCACCTTATCGCCTATATCGACGTAGATGTGGCGGATATAGCCGGAAACTTTCGCGTGAACATCGATCACCTGATAGGGCTGAAACTGACCAGCCAGATTCAACTTGTGCACAATTGAGCCTCTCGCGACTGCCACCACCGTGGCTGACGGCGTCTCCGCCGCGTTGGCATCGGAACCTTTGGCCCCAGAGTGGCATCCGGCAAACGTCAGCGCGGATGCCAGCATGATCGTGAATGCAAAAATGAAACAAGGCAGCTTTCGCATGTAGATTTACACCTTTTCTTGAGGTCCTATGTGGCGTCAGCGATCGATCAATCGCGCAACCGCTCTGAAGAGATCACCCACTCCAGGAGATAAGGCCTGGAATTAACATTTGGATTTTGAATATGGGATTAAAGCCCGGAGATGGCCGGAGGAGGTTTAACGAATAATGCGCTCAGAATAGCCTGAGAACACAAGCACCATGGCTTGAGAAACCCAAAATATTGTCTGTCCCATCCAGCTTTCAATCCGGCAATACCGCCTGCCAAAAGAAAGAAAATCATGAAGGTGTACGCGGAGGTCTGCTGGGACGATTCTGACTTGGCAAGGCAAAGCCGAACACTATCGGTCGCATCCGGATCTTCGTTGCGGGACAGGAGCTTTGCTTCTGGAATTCGATGAATGCTCGCTCTATGAAAGTCGTACAACGATAATTTATAGCCGAGCCCCCAAAAAAAAACGCACACCCCCAGCATCACCAAAAGCATGGAGAGTCGGGTTGAGGAGTGGTGCGATTTAGAGATTTCGCTCACTAGTCCTGAATCTGCTTGCGTTGTAACTGAGCACAGGGGAATCACCCAGCTGGTGCACCATTTTGACAGAACAAACCCTGCAGAGGTTTGCCCATCACAATTATCCTTTCATGAATTGGCCGCAAAAACAAAGCCGCGCTAACGGGAGCGGTATCGTCGCCGATTCCCGCCCAGACACCAACTGGGATACTTTTCGCGCCTCGCTCGCGCCGGATAGTTCGCACAAAGCATTTAGTATCAGATGTTTATAGGATACGCTTCCGCAATCTTGTCTGCCATCAACTGCTCTGAGTAAATACCATCAACGGCTTCATCCCAAGTCAGTTCACGGGCCCTGTTTCGGGCCCCCTGCGCCAGGCAGTTCCGCAAATCCTTTTCCCTAGCCAATCGAAGGATGCTCAACGCAAGTTCCTCGATGATTTCGCGCTCTGATTTCGATCCGACCTTCAATGAGAAGCCGCACGATGAATCGACAATCGAACCGGGGCCGCCTAAATCCAGGCAAATCACCGGTAGACGAGCGGCCAGTGCCTCCAGAACGACCATGCCTCCCGAGTCGTGAAGGCTCGGAAAGATAAGGCCCATGCTGTCTCGATATTCGATGTCCATTTCGTTGTGAGGTTTTCCTGCCACCCATTCGACGATATCCGCAACATGCGCGCACAACGCAACGTGCTCAAGCCATCTCCGATCCTTCCCCTCTCCAATCACACGCAACTTGATGTCAGGAATCTCCGCTTTCACCTGCTCCATAGCGCGGAGTACCAGGTGCAATCCCTTCCAATAAAGTAGTCGCCCCACGAATAGGTATCGAGGTTGCACAGGCTTCGATGTCCGCTGTACCTCTGGGGCGGCGGCGGAGCAGTCCGGACGATCTATTCCTATTGCGCGCTGCACAATGCACTTATTGCGAAATCGGCCAGGAATTGCAGCTAGTGTTTCGCCAGTTGTGCATGCGATGACCTGCGCGCGCGCATATGTGCTTCGCATCCACGGATCGAACTTAATCAGCCGATTGCCTGTGTCGCGCAGCGATTCCGCCAATTTGCCAGGTAATGGGAGAGACTTGCGAAATTGCCTTGGCATTGCTTCCCCGCCACCCACTGGCCCGAAGATAAACGGAACGCCAAGTCCTCCCATGAAGGAGGGCTGTCGATACGAGACAAACGTAATGTGTTGCACAATATCGAACCGCTCTGTCGCATGGAGCCGTTTGGCTTTTCGATAGGCCCCGATCTGCCAGAGCAGGTAGTAGACATAGATACCGCCAGGCCAGTGCTTCCAGAATCGCAGCCATCGAGGAAGATCGCAGTAGTGGAACGTCAGTCGCGAGTCCGGCTGGATGTGCGCCTGCTTGATCGGCACTCGGTTGTTGCTGCGAGTGATGACGTGAACGTCGTAACCGCGCCGCGTCAGGGCCAATGCCCAGTTCCATCCGACGGCGGGCTCAGAGCCTTTATTTGGCTCGCAAGCATAAGCGGACAAGAGAACCTTCATACCCTGGCGTCCTGAAAACCGTGCCCGGCTAAACCTGGTGAACAGCCGAAGGTTGCGTCATTGAGCGTATTCGACAACGTATAGAATTGGATGCGGATTCCGCTGTAAACGGTGAAAGAAAAGGCCTTTGTGCTCGCAGTTCCGCAAAGCTTCGACTGCTTTGCGCTTGTCCGAAAGAAAGACTCCCAAGCGCTCAGCCTGGGAGTCCTTGGCCATTTCGATCTAAGAACGGTGACGGTTCGAAGTCAGGCTGGCACGATGTGCACGTTAAACGTCACCGAGTGCACTCGGCTGCCGCTAATAGCCCAAATCGTGATCGGGACCGTCTGATTCGCCGCATACTGTGTGGCTGACAGATACAGCTTGAGCGTTCCGTTGTACACGCTGTACTGACTCAGAGATGCGGTAACATTTGATGGCAGACCGCTTACAGATAGGCTTACTGTTCCCCAGCCATAGTTATCAACTTTTGCCGCGGCAGTTAAGTGACCCGATGACATCGAATAGCTCGTCTGATCCACATTCACATCGAAGTCCTTATAACTCTGGCTTGGGATCGCACACGCGCTAGCGGAAGAGACGGATGCCCAGTTCGAGCTGTAGTCGGTCCCCACGGAACTCTTCCACGCAGAGAAGTTCACAATATGATTGCTGGGAAGCTTGAAGGAATAGGAGGTGTTCGGGTCGTACCAGTGGTTGCCACTCGCTACAAGTGAGTTGGCGAAGGTGGACCAATCCGACCCACTCAAGTATGTTCCAAATACGACCTGACCGGCAGTGGCATTTTGAAAGTTGTTGCCTGTCAATACGGTACCACTGGTATAGAGGTTGTAATACTGACCGGTCTGCCAGTCATAAATGACGTGACCTCCCGCTCTACCAGCAATGAATATCTCGCCGGGGTACAGTCCGAAGCCTCCATTGTTATAGAAGGTGTTGTACTTCATCGTCAGCTTCTCGTTGTTCAGAACAGTTGTTCCAGCGAGGCTTGTACAGAAGTGGCTGTTCTCGACGGTGATCGGGCCTTCGTTTGCCTCGAGTTGCAAGGCCGACATGATGCTTCCCGCCACGGTGGCATTGTTGACAGTAATATTCTTATTGTCGGTGTCGAACCAGAGGCCCTGCGCCTGGTTGCCATACGCATAGTGGTCCTGAACGGTCGTATCCCTCATCAGCATCAGCTTCGTTCCGCCCATGCCCCAGTTGTAGAGCGCCCCTTGCGCGCCACGCCAGTTATTGAAGTCGCTTTCGTCGTAGCTGAAGAGCGCGTACTGGTCCTTGTAGCCTTGGAATCCTACGCCTCCATTGTGACTCGCAATCGAGTTCTGCACCGTAATGTGCGAACTGGAATTGACTGCCAGACCGCCCCAAGCGTTCCAGTTTGCCTGCACACGATCGAGCAGCACCTCTGAACTTCCGTTGATGTTTGCCGCACTCTGATTGATGCAGGTCCTTCCATGGCGAAACACCAATCCGCGAAGCACCACATTCGAGCGAGAATTCACCGTGATGGTTGAGTCTCGAACTGCAGCCTCGACTGTCGCACTGTAAATGCTTGTCGACGAGGGTACGGTCACCAGAATCTGGTTAGTCGCCTCATCTACGAAAAAAGTTCCTCCGCGCAACTGCGACTCTGACATCACCTGCGTATAGGCGACGCCGTTTACTACGATCATCTCGGTGCGTCGAGCCACGCTGGGAAAGTTCGATGGCCAACCGGAGGGCACTGCACAATATCCGAAGTTGTTGTTCCAAGAATGGTAGTAGGTATAGGGATGCCCTGAAACTGATGTCCAACCAGTCAAGACATCGGAACCCGCAATGACGGCGCCGCCAGTCGCTGATGCCTGGATCGTCAGTGGTACCGTTGACCCGGCGTAAACGGGGTTGACCACTACCGATTCCCGATAGACTCCGGACGCGACGATGATCTTTGTCCCGATTTTCTTTTGATTGTTTGTGTTGGCCTTGTTCACTGCAGCTTGAATAGTTTTCAGCGGCGAGGAACTTGAACCCGAATTCGAGTTCGATCCGGTCGAACCGTTCACATAAACATATGCCGTCTGGTTCTCGGTAACACTTGCCTGGGTATACGCGCGGCTTCCAGCAAAAGCCAGAGCCAGGAGGATGGATACGGAAACAGTCTTTGAAAAGTGCATTTTTAGAGCCTCTGCGGGTAAGAAAACTGGAACAACGGTTAAAGCAGCGTTAGTAATGTCCCGTCTGCGAAGGTCCGGGATCTTCATTCGCCCCGTGCAACGCGCGGTGCTTTCCTGATCTCCGTCCGGAAAGCAGGTTCAAGCCAAGGCAGCCAGATTCGAATGGTGCAATAGCCCCCCCGGGGGCCAGATCAAAATGCGCTACCTTGCCGGAGGATCAGTTTGTTGTGGGGAAGTCTTTGTGAGGCTGATGCGAAGCCCGCGCGAGTTTACCGGTCTGCTCAACGATCCGGCCACGGAACACGAGTCGCCAAGGCGATTCCTCCGCGACTCTGCTGAAACCTGCAACTGCGAATATCCTGCTCGAATCGGACAGAAATCCGCAGGTGTCAATTGAGGCCGTATAAAGCGCGAACTTGTTGTGCGAAGCTCTGGGGAAGATACTTGCACGAAGAAATAATTTTGCTTTTGCGCCTCTGCAAGAGGCAACTTAGTGCATCTATTTATAGACAGGAAGAAACGGATTGATAAACCGGTACGCCCATTATTGCCGGAGCAACCCAGCGTCGCGAAAGAGCGTTCAAAAAGGGTCGATTTAGTGCGCAACAAATGCCTCTTCGGTGCTCAAAATTAACCAAGACGTGCCTTGCAGAGTGCTCGGGGCTATGTTGTTTGGGCACCACCGTCGCAGGGGTTCAGGTGGCGTTTTCAATCAGCCTCGATACTTAGCTCAACGCAAGGGTTTGGCAACAAGAACACAATAGGCCTAATGGCACCATAAACAATACAGTTCGGAATTGATCACATCGCTCGGATGCTCATGACACGAGCTGATGCGATCTCCGTCTTTCTCTTGCATGTCGTGCGGGCTTGCTGGCTTCTCGGGTTATCGTCTTCCCATAAAACTGATGGCTAATGTCCATAGGAGGTACCAAATTACTCCTCCTGCGAACGCAATCAGTATGATCGCTCTTGCGGTTGCGATCAGATCGTGCTTGGGAACCCGTGGTGAGGCCTTGCGTGCATCATACAAATCATGTCGCATCCCTGCAACAAAAAATTGCCGGAATCGTGCTGATTTCTTTCGAGTAGTGCTGGATTGCCGCACGCTCATAATTGCCGTCCAAGTGTCTGCACGCCAAACCGCGTTTCAGTGTCTGTTCACAACTTAAGGAACCTGAGCGTAGGATACGGCAATTGCTCCCGCCTGTCGAAGATTACTTCCGCATGGGCGCGAGCCAACACGAACACGACTAACTTGATGGTTTGGCGAATGTTAAGAGTGAGTCAATTTGCCCAGGTCGGGAGACAATTGCAGCCGACCGTCTGAGAACAGCGATTGCCAATTCAAGCTTGAATTGGAGAGACCGCGTCAAGAAGAAACCGAATCTGCTTGAACGCATACGAGGCCAGCCACGCATTTCCGCCCCGCCACTCCATCAATAACTCTCCCAGCAGGTACCGCATAGTGAGAGCGGGAAGAACTGCAGGCGGAATATCAAACCGACTACGATAGCTCGCAAGAAGGTGGTTTGAATTGATCGACTCCCAGACTCGGCCAGCTCCTCCAAAATGCACATCATCGAGATAGAAGAAGCGGCAAGCATCCTGCCATGGAAGACCATCCGCAATGGCCCACTCCCAATCGAGGAGCCCCAAGACCCCTTTGCGAATCCATTTCAAATTCCACGGCGCAAAATCCCGGTGCTCGACGAAACGCCGAAGTGGCAGATCGCAATCGAGCAGGTCCATGCCTCTCGCCAGCACCGACCTATCGAAGGGAAGATCTGATGATTCGAACCCCAAAGCCAATTCCGTACGATAATCACAAACACGCGAAACGCCATCGCCGCAGGCTAATGAATTGAGGAGTTCGATATGCGCCTCTGTGAATCCGCGCGAAACCGGGTTACCATGCAGCCAGGACTGCGCCACAATTCCTCGACTGCGATCCTCGTATAGAACCCTCGGCAGGTAATCAAGCCGCCGCAAAACCCTGAGCATCTCCGCCTCGTTGAAGATGGCCTGACTGGCGTCTGCCGCGAGTGGAATCTTCGCCGCGCATACCACCTGCTTTCCGCTCTCAATCAGAAAGAGGATTGCTTTCCGTGTGTGCGACGGGTTGCCCACGTGGATCACCGCGTTCCATTCCTTCGGAAAACATTGCAGATTCGATCGCCAATAGCATGTATCGACGCGAACAACGCCGTTCCGCACGCCTGGCATCATCGGAAGCGCATTCACAGCGGCGGCGATACGCACTGCCTTCCACCTCAAACGCGACACCGTCTTCCATGGCGCCCAGCTACGCAATACGGGCAAGCTACTGCCTGGGCTCCCCATGATGATCCAGCGGGGCTCTGCTCCTTGCGAGATGACATGCGTGCTACAGTCTTCCCGCTGGCGTGCGCCGACGGATTCATCTTCGCAAAAACTGCGTGCCACGACTTCCGCCGCCGTTAGCTGAGAAGCCGGCTCAGTAGTCATCAGCATTGCGGCCGCGGAGCTTCAACGCGCGCATGATCGGTCTGAACTGCCCCGACCTTCGATCTAAGCCGTTCCCTCGTACGTCGCTCGAAGTGTTCTACAATGGCGCAGTCCACGTCGCGAATAACATCAGAAAGCGGTTGTGCGGCATTCACGATGGTGGCGAAAGGAAGGCTGCGCGCGAGTTTGCAATACTCGTCCCGCTGTCTCATGACCTCGTCAAAGGGAACTTCCCGTTTTCTGGCCCACAGTACATCCGGCGGGGCATCGAGAAGAATCACCATATCCGGATGAGGAACGAGACACGCGGCCAATCGAAGCAGCCATTGAGGTCCGCCATATCGAACCCGCTTGCTGTCGACCAGAAGATCGTAGATATAACGATCGAAAACAATCAGCTGTGAACGCCGCATTGCCGGCGCAATCTGCAACGCATACCCAAGCCAATAATCCGCCATCATAAACAGGATCTTGAGCACTGAGAGCAAAGGGCTGCGTGGAGGTTTGCCGTGCGGATTTGTCACGACCTGCTGCGTCGCCGCCCCCCGCCGCAAACTCTTCGGCCGCAGGTGAAAACATTTGACCTTGTCGTACGCGAATCTGAACTGTTGCTGGATCGCATCAATCACCACTGATTTCCCCGCGCCATCCGGTCCCATGATCGCGATCCAGCCACCTGTGGGCATCATCATTCGCCGCAGATGATGAATTGCATGGCGGGGGCTTGAGGCCATCCTAGTCACCAACGACTCTTCCGAATTTCGCATCAGCTCCGATCGGATAAACTCCAGGCCCCACTCCATCCTCACCCAATCGTTGGTGGATGCCATCCGGATCAGTAAAGTCCGGCTGCTTCCTTTCCAGAACCGCGCAATCATCTTGTCGCAGCCGGCTGGATCCTTAAGGTAGAGGCGATGAAGCTTCAGGCCGTGTTGCGCATCGAAAGTGCGCTTGTTCAGGCGCTTGATCAGGTAGTATGCGAATTCATGCGGTGGCGCTGGTATCCATAGACCATTCGCATGCTGCCGCCGCCCCGCCAATACTTCGTCCGCACGCAGCCACAGCAAACCAAAATGGCGATAGTCCGCCGTCGCATCGGGCTGAACAATGATCAGCCGCTCGCCCGCCTGAAACCCAAGTGAATATGACCTCGCGCTCAGTTCATGTCCAACCGTGTGAAATAGCTTCGAGTTGGATTTCTTCGCCACTCCTTCGATGATCTGGGGCATCCGATCAAAATCTCCGCTATCCACCATGAAGTCGATGTCCGTATCGAACGAGTCGGGCAGATGATCGTAGCCTGAAAGCACACAGTAAGCCTTGCAGTCATTGGTCAGGGCCGCAAGCAGAGTACGCGCAAGATTCGCCTTGACTTGTGCCGTATCACAAAGTTTGCTTGCGGAATCGATTGCGATCTGGTCTTGCAAACTCACTGGTCCTCCGATTCGGATTGCGGGCTCTAGCGCGGTTGAAACACGTAGCGAGACCTGAAGAGCCTGTACGTGAATCCAATGCTCACTCCATTGGGATACACGGATCCTGTCTGGATGCCTGGGATACCAGGTGCATTCGGCCAAAATTGGAACTCGTAATCCGCCCTGAACTTCCAGTGTTCTTTCAAGGCGATGTCGATTCCCCCGCCGGGAGCCAATACAAAATATCCGCCATGAGCCAGGTCGTAAGGAAAGTTGATCTCGCCTGCTCCGACGAGCACCTTGGCGTAAGGTTGATACTTGTCGCTCTTGTAGAACCGGTAGCGAGGCCCCGCGAGGTAGGTAGATTCACTGAAACTTTGCGGGCCGCCAAATCGCAGCCAACGACCTTCTCCCTCTACTCCAATATCTCCAGCAAACAGTGGGGAGTAGTCGATGTATGCTCCTAAGCCGGAAGTTTTGTAGCCTTGATAGCTGGCGTCGAAAAAACTGAAAGTGCCACCGACCGACAATGGCACGACGCCCGCGGTAGCACTGTCCTCAACCTGCCCGTGGGCCCACGCGCAACCAAGAATCAGACTGCCAAGGACTAACAGTTTTTGGATCACGCGTTACTCCTGAACTTTTTCGATTGCAGAACCTTTTCAGAACCTTCTGAAGGACAAAACCGCCAGTCGCCCTCCTCCAGTCAGACGCCAATCAAGGCGCGGTCTGGGTAACAAACGGCCCGTAGATGATGTACATGCGCCCGTCCTGGATGGTGCACGGAGAAACCACGCAATTTGTCACTTTCTTCGTCGCGAACGCAAGCCCATCGGATCCCCACCGAACGATATGTTGCGGCAGTCCATTGACCTGATACAGGGAAAGCTGAGCAACGGGACTGTATTTATTCAGATTGAAAGACTCAACCTCATATGCCACCGTCTGGATGTCCGTGGCAGACTGACCGACGAAATAGGCATTGCCGAGAGTTCCATCCGTGACCATGACGCCCGACGAAACGAAGTTGCCGGTTTGCGCCGCGGTGGCGGGATTCACGACCAGGCCATCGTCCCCATAGAGCAACTTCGTAGACGGATCGAGATGGATGCGCAGGTTCGGCACGGGGAAGAAGTTAGGATGGTCGCTGACAAGAGCGACTCCATTCGCCGACACCGATAGCTGGTAGAAGTCTCCCTCGTAGTTCTCGTTGTTAGCCGCATAGATTGCCGTACCGTCAAGGCTCCACTGAATCGTGTCGAGCAACACGTCTCCAGCCTGGGTGGTCGGAGAGATGACCGACGCGCGCTGAGTGGCGTTGTCGTAGATTGCTACGCCGCCAGCCGCCTGCACAATCGAGACGATTGGTGGAACTCCCCGCGCAACCGCGATCGTTGTGGATTGGACGGGGTCAACCTCAATATCCATCGCGTAATACGGCCCCAGGTTTGAGTCCGTGCCGAGGGGAATGCTGATGTCTGGCACTCCCTGCTGATTACCCAAATCCAATCGCTCCACGGTTCCGTTCCCATCCAGCCCTACATAGAGATACTTCTCATCTGCCGACAGGGCGAGATGGTCGGGTTCGCTTCCCGTGCCTGGAGAGTAGGTCCACTGCACAGATAGGGAAACGGGATCGATAGCGATGACCGTGTCGGGGTTCTTGCTCGATGTTCCCGGCTGCGAAATGTACATGATATTTCGCGCTGGATCCCACAGCAGGTCGTTGACTTCGCCGAAGAAGATATTCATTCCAACCAGGAACGGAATCGGGTTGGATGCATTCGACTGGGTATTCCTGGCTGTGACCGGAACCTCGGCAACCGCGGTCAAATCCGACGCAGGCACTTGCGCCGTAAGCTGTACATCGCTGACGACGGTCGTGGGCAAAGCGTCCGTGCCGAAATATGCCACGCAGCCCGGCGCGAAATTCGTTCCGTTTAGCGTCAGCGTAAACCCGGCGCTCCCAACCGCGGTCTTGGTTGGGCTGATATTCGTGAGCGTTGGAGTCGTTGCAGGATTCACGGTAATGGTGAAGGGAAGAGTGTTCGAAACGGTGCTGTCTGGGTTCAGCACAAACACATTTTCTGTACCGGCCATCGTCAACGCCGTGCCGGGGATGGTCGTCGTCAGCTCTGTTGACGAGACAAAGGTGGTCTGCATCGCAGTCCCATTCCAGACAATCACGCTGCCGCTCACGAACCCCGTACCATTCGCGGTCAGTGCCACAGAAGGGACGTTGTTATAGGAAGTATTCGGACTCAGCGAAGTCAGCGTGGGTGGAGTGCCTGCAGTCCCGCCCGTGACGATGAAGGGAAGTTGATTCGTCGAGTTCTTGCTTGCATCCTGCACTGCCACCTGAATCGTACATGCGGCTGCCAAGCTTGTAGCGGGCACGGTGGCGTGCACTTGTGTTGCTGAATCGAACGTAGTGGAGATCGCAGCGCCGTTTAGCGTGATCGAATCGCCATTTGCAAATCCCACACCTGTAGCCGTCAACGTGAGCGCAGCACTCCCCGCCGCAACCGTGTAGGGGTTGATTGAGGTAAGGCTGAACGTCTGCGAACCGCTGCCGCCGGTGACCGTCAACGTCATCTCGCCCGAGGTTGTAGTGTCCGGCTTCATCGCCCGGATCGCAACAGTCCCCGGATTCGCGATCTGCGCGGCTGAAATGGTTGCGGAGAGTTGCGTGTTAGAAAGAACGGTCGTGGCCTGCGCCACGCCATTCCATAAGATCTGTGTGCCCTTGATGAAGTTGGAACCTGTCGCAGTCAGCGTGAATCCGGGACTACCTGCCATCACCGTCGCAGGGGATATTGCGCTGAGCGTTGGGGTAACGATGCCCTTGAACCCGCCGCAGCCTGCAGCGAACATCAAGAGAACCAGGAAACCAATCCGAGACACTTTCATTTTCGAAATCGGCCTTTCTGGAAAACATCTGGTTTGTACAGCAGAGAACTCAACCGTGAAAAACCGGGGACGAATCATTTCAGATGCGAGAATTCGAAAAAAAGATTGCTCTGACGGGGCGTGAGGCGAGTTCGGACCAAGATCATCGCCCATCTCGTTCGAATGCGGAGGCGAGCCAACTTCGCACGCAACTGTCTGCATCAAAGTGAGAGCAGCAAATCGGCTATTCAGATGTAACGCGTGCCGCGAAGATTGCCGAAACTTACCCCCGTACCGCCGCCCGCGCATACATAAGTCTTCAAATCTTGACTACGGAGTGCCTCATGCGGAATATGCGTTGCTTTCGTCTCTGGCTATGTCTCTCGATTCTCCTCACATCGAGTCTTGCCGCGAGAGCACAAAACATTTACGTCAGCCCCAAGCTCCTTCCCTTTTCTGACACCGCGATAGGAACGACAAGTGCGCCGATGACGGTCACCATCGACAACAATCAGACCGGTTCGCTGTCGATTTCTGGCATGCAGCTTCCGGCTCCGTTTTCCGAGACGAACAACTGCGGGACAACTCTCGCACCTAACCAGACATGTAAGATTTCGGTAACCTTCAGCCCGACCACGGTGAAGTATTACTCTGCGAGCTTGACCATCACGGACAGCGCAGGCAATTCTCCCCAGCTCATTTCGCTCACTGGCAATGGAGTGAAGTCCACGGTGAGTTACGCACCGCCGGTCGGCGGAATCTACTTTTACAATCAGATCGTTTCGACTCCGAGCACGCCGCAGGCGGTTACGCTTACCAACAAAGGCTCTGCTCTGACATTCAGTTCCATCACATCGTCTGCCGATTACCCGTTCACAACAAACTGCGGAAATGGCCAGGGGGGTGGAACGCTTGCCACGGGCGCCAGCTGCACCATACAGGTCAGATTCGATCCCCAAGCCCTCGGAAAACGCATAACGAATCTCACCATCGCCGAGAACGCTGCCGGGAGCCCGATCGTTGTTCCGCTGCAGGGCACGGGGATATCCGGCACTCCTCCCGCAGCCGTTGCGGTTACACCCTCCGCGCCGTGTGTACTGCCATCGGGGACAGAACAATTCGCTGCCGTAGTCACCAGTGAAAGCAATAATGCGGTCAATTGGTTGGTCGACAACATTACTGGCGGAAACTCCACGGTCGGCACCATCAGCCAGTCGGGACTCTATACCGCTCCGCCCTATGCGGGCTCTCATACCATCAAGGCGGTGAGTCAGGCGTCAAGCTCTGTCTCCGGCCTGTCCGTAATCTCTGTTAACGACAGTCCCACTTTCGAGATCTACCCATTCGTTTCTTCGATTCCGACGGGGGGCCACCAGACCTTTCAGGCACAGCAATGTCTGGTGCCTGTCAGCAATGTCACCTACACGGTAGATAACATCGCCGGTGGGAACAGTACTATTGGCACTATCTCCAACGACGGTGTTTATACCGCTCCACCAACTCCTGGAAAACATACGGTGAGGGTTACGGACTCCGGATTGAACAAGACCAGCGGTGCAGTAGTCACGACGTTCACCGCCATCACGGCCGACTTTAACTCCCGCGCCAAAACCACCGCCCCTGTTCCTGCCGGTATGTTCGGCTACGGACGCGGCGAGGCACTTCGTGGAACCTCAGATCGTGAGTTGCTGACGCAGGCTGGCCTTACCGAAGCTCGGCTGTCCGGTCTCATCACGTTCGTCTACGCCACGCAAACTCCCAACTGGACTCAGATTGATTCCATGATCGAAGCTCTCCAGAGTACGGGGCAACACGCGCTCATCCAACTCAATCAGTCTCCGACATGGCTGCAGCCAACCTCTGGCAAGTGTGCCGGCAGTTCATTCGCAGCACCTACGAACATCAGCGAGTGGGCACAGATCGCCGCTTCATATGTCGCGCACTTCGACAGCAAGTTCCCGGGAGTGGTGCAGGATTACGAAATCTGGAACGAGCCAAATGCCACCGGCATGTGCGCGACCGTTAACCAGATGGGCACATACATGAACATCTACGCCACCGCAGCGCCCGCAATGAAGGCGCAGGCCGCCCAAGACGGGGCCACAATCCGCATCGGAGGCCCTGTGCTCTCGGGATATTCGCAGCTATGGATTTCTACGCTGCTTACGAGCGCCTCTACCGCCCCCTACGTCGATTTCGTCAGCTATCACCAGTACATCTTTGGCCAAAGCCAGCTTGAGGCGCAGTGGGATCGGTACACTGGCGTCCCGTCGCTGTACGAAATGACGCAGGATCCAAGTACGGGCGCCTTTGCGAATTACAACAAGACTCTGGCCCAAGTCGCACTTGGCAAGCAGCCTGGCGGAGCCAAGACGCCTGTCTATGTCACTGAGTACAATTCCAACTGGGCATTCTTTAAAGACTGCTGCCGCAACGACAGCACCTACGCCCCGGTGTGGAATGCTCTTTACGTTACGGACATGCTCGATTCTGTCTACAACGGCAGCGCTCACGTACCCGACAAGCTCTACTACTTCGCGGGGAACGCCTATCCGTACTTCTGCCTGATCGGCGTCCACGACACGAACATGGATTGTCTGTATTCGGCCGGTGCAACGCCGGTCCCCTATCCGCAGTACTACGCCTATCAGCTCTTCGGGGCGAATGATTATCTCAGTTTGGCCGGGGGGGGATATATGGCGAAGAGCATTTCCACTCCGACGGGCGGCGGAGGTCTGGCAACCACCGCCTTCTTCACATCCACACAGGACTCGGTCGTTATCATCAATCCGACCTCAACCTCGTATCCACAAATCTCGGTAACGCTCGCCAATCCGGGATTCAGCGATACGCAGGGCACTTTGTATCAGATTCAAAACGGATCGGAGATCACCTCGACTCCGATAGCATTTACTTCCCAGGGAGCTAGTCGCACCGCAACCATAGATGTTCCTCCATACTCAGTTCAGGCCATTGCTTTCAAGTGAGTCTGATTGACGGGAGCTTGCGGCTCTTGGCCGACCGCAAGCTTCCGACTCATTTTGTTCCCGCGTACTCGATTAGAATCGGTCGCGATGTCACTGGAATTGGTTGATGATCGGTGGCCTGCTTCGAGCCATCTTCGAGTGTCACCGCGACAACACCGTCAACATCGTTGAAGAATGCCTGGCCATCCGCGCTCCACACCACGCGATAAAGTGTGCTGCCCTTAACGAGCTCGCATTCCCATATTGATGAACCGTGCATTTCCCGGCATGGAGCAACCGCTGTGGTACCGTCGAGCCAGTCAACCACTTGCTCAGCAGCCTTTCCAGCAGGCGTCATACCGCTTCCCTCGCGCCACAGGGTACCCCACTCGGGGTTATCCCATTGATACCAATAGGCGCGAGCGATCCCATTAGTGAAATTGATCAGAAACCACTTCGTCACAAAAGCGGCCTGCGCGTTCTGATCGGGCAGCTGTGCGTCCTTCCCCCAGCCTCCCTCCGTATTCCAGATCGGCAACTGGCTCAGACCATGCTTCGCAAGTACGTTGCGTAGCGCCTTAATCTGTTCCGATAGCCCCTCCGGAGGAAGTGCAGGGCGATCGTTTCTCCCTGCGTAGCCGTGCCATGCAATTACATCCGCAAACTTCCCGCCGCCCGCGGCAAGATACTGATCGAGCCACGCGTCGTGTGAAAGCGGCCACCCCGACGACGATACAGCAGGCGTTGTAACGATTGCCGAAGGATCAATTGACTTGATGATTGGATACGCTCGTGCCGCCAGCTCAACCATCTGCTTCGGAGTTCCGGTCCAGAACCCTGAACCATTCGGCTCATTCCATAACTCGTAACTCGAAATCTTGCCTCGATATCTAGTTACAAGTGCCGTTACAAACTCAGCCCAGTCATCCAGATTGGGCGGAGCCGCACAGCCAACTTTCTTGCCGATGCACGCTTCGTCAGGACGCGTGCTCGCCCACCGCGGGGTATTCACAAATACATAGTCGAGCTGAACGTGATGGCTCTGGGCCTCCGCGGCCCAGGTATCCAACGAGTGCCAGTCAAATTGCCCCCTCGCCGGCTCGAGGGCACCCCACGACGCTCCTGCAGGCCGAATGCTTCCAAAGCGCAACGCAGGCCAATGACGAGTGGGCGAGAGAGTGTGCATGCCCACGAACTGTATCGCGAAACCGGCCGACCTCAATTCTGCCGATCTCGCCGAATGCGATGCCATAAATCCCTCAACTGCATGTGACTGCAGAAACATGCCTATTCCGGCAGCAAGCGATCCCACGCGCTTTACGACGAGTCCTGCACCCATAGTTCTCATTCCTTTGTTGATGCGTGAATTGCTTCCATTCGAAGCCAACCACTAAGATGCCGCGAAGTTCCTCTTTGCTGTTCCCTCTGGCGGAGGTTCCCAGTCCGACGCGTTCCGCACGCTCAATTCCAATGCATTCATCACATTTACCTTCCTGTAATTTTCCTCGCATCCTATCAAACCCTTGTGTTCTGTTCGCATCAAATCCTTTATTCGCCTCCCGCCTCATTTGGGGCTATGGATGTTGATTATCGATTTTTGCCCTCAGCGTACGAGATCGATGCTGTGTGCGTTTCCGGTTGGTTCGTACGAAAGACTAGTTAGATTAGCCGATACGCAAATGAGGCGACATTGAGCTTGACCCTTGAATGAACAAGCTAGACCTGCGATTCGGCATGACTCGAATCATACTTCCATCTTTTTGTTTGCCGCTAATGCAAGACTCGCCAACTGACTGTTTGAGGCATTGTGGATGAACACAAAAGCAATTCCGTATCAGCCCCAAGGAAGTGAACGGGTTGAACCAACTCCAATCGACATTGTCATTCACGCACGAGCACGAAACGACTGGTCCCCTTCGGCACTTTCTGTCCCTTTGGTTCGGATCGCTGCAGACATTCTGCTTCTCGTCGCCGGCACCATCGTCGGCGGAACAATCGGCCACTTGTTCCAACGCACACACACTTTTGAACTGAGCACGCAATCCCTTCTTATCGGATCCTTAATGTACACCGGCCTTGTGCTTTGCCTTCTGCAGAGCGACAACGCCTATCCGCGTGTTTGCAGTCTCCTGCATGTCAAGGAAACAGAGACCGTGCTCCGCGTCTCAATTAAGGCAGTCATGGTTACCCTGGTGTTGTGCATCGTCGCCAGGTACCCCGTTCCGCGCATGGCCATGCTTGGTGCGTGGATCTGCGGCACAGCACTACTCGCGATTGGACGAGTATGGGTGCTTGAGGCTGTCAGGCAACGGATCGCTCCGGCCCTGTCGCAACGGCGTTCTCTCATCTACGGTTCACGTCGCACGGCCCGCCGCTTCTTCACCGGGGCGCTCCATTCGCCGATGCTGGGCATCGAACCCGTGGGGTTCGTTGCCAGCGAAAGTGAGCATAGCGACGCCATCTACAGCTACGACTACTTTCAGCGCGATTCCCGCCCCATCTTTCATGAAGCTCTGAGTGTAGAAATGCTCACCCGCCTCAAGATCAAGGACGTTTTCGTCTGCGACTCCAGTATTTCCGATCACGCGCTCAAGACTCTCAGAGAAGTCGCTCAATCTGCTAATTGCACGCTGTCTCTTGTCGATGATCAGGAAATTCTCGCCAACAAGTGCCCCACCCGCGTATGGGAAATGGATGGGCTTTTCATTGCAACCACTGAACCCAACGATCCAGGCAACTTTTACAAAATTACCAAGCGTCTCATCGACATCGCATGCTCCTCCATTTTGATCCTGCTGAGCGCGCCCATCTGGGCCCTCCTTGCAATTGCCATTCGGTGCGAATCAAAAGGACCTGTTTTCTTCCGGCAAACTCGCGTCGGTCAGGATGGAAGATCTTTCGAGATCCTCAAGTTTCGCACCATGAAGGTCGACGCGCCGAAGTATGCCCGTTCTCCGAACGAGCATACTGATTCACGCATCACACGCGTCGGCCGCTTTCTTCGCAAGACCAGTCTCGACGAGATTCCACAACTCATCAACGTACTCAACGGCGACATGACCCTCGTTGGCCCTCGGCCGGAAATGCCATTCATCACCGAGGAATATGGTCCTTGGGAAGCAACGCGACTCACCGTACCCCAAGGCATCACCGGGCTTTGGCAGTTGAGCGCAGACCGGCAGTACGCGATTCACCAATCGATTGAGTATGACCTCTATTACATCCAGAACCGAACTGTGCTGATGGATGTTGCCATCCTTCTCCACACCCTGGTGTATGCCGCAAAAGGGATCTAATGAACAAGTTCAGAGCAACTTCAATCGCAATTCATCATTGCGCGTAGGTCGGATCGGTTGATGGAAACGGCTTCGAATCGCAGTTCAAGCGTCGATGTAGTCAGTCAGAAGGCACACAGGAAGACATGAAAGTTCTGATGGTTCACAATCGATATCAGCAGAGTGGCGGAGAGGATGCCGTGGTCGATGCGGAGGTTCGCCTCCTTGCCGGAAATGGCATCGAGGTTCGGCGCTTCGATGCCGACAACGATGCGATTCAAGGGCTCGTTTCGAAGATCCAGGTTTCAGCAGCCCAGTTTGGCCTGCCGACTGCCGCCCTATCCAGATTTAGAAGGACTCTGGCTGAGTTTCGACCTGATCTCGTCCACGTGCATAACTGGTTCCCGACCATCTCTCCATCTATATTCAATATCTGCTCCCGCTTCAGTGTGCCTGTCGTCCACACACTGCACAACTATCGCCTGCTCTGCATAAATGCGACGCTGTTTCGTGATGGCCACATCTGCGAAGACTGCGTAGGCACGACGTTTCGCGTTTCGGGCGTCGCCCACGCATGCTACCGGGACAGTTGTCCAGGAAGCGCGGTAGCCACGGCTGGAATGCTCGTCCACTCCTCGCTCGGCACATGGCGCCGGTCGATCGATCGCTTCATCGCCCTCACGGAGTTTGCGAAAAACAAGCTGATCGAAGGCGGCTTGCCCGACGACAGGATCGTCGTGAAACCTAATTTCATCGACCCCGATCCCGGAGCGGGAACTGGCCGAGGCGGTCACTTTCTGTATGCAGGGAGACTCACCGAGGAGAAAGGGCTTCGCGTCCTTCTTAACTGCTGGAAAGATTCCCCTGATCTGCCCATCCTGAAAATCGCCGGTACCGGCCCTCTTCAGGGCGAAGTGCGCGATGCCGTCGCCGCGTTGCCGAACGTGGAGTGGCTCGGCCCGAAAAGCAGCGCTGAAGTACTCGAGTTGATGCGCGATGCTGCAGCGCTGCTGTGCCCCTCGCAGTGGTACGAGGCGATGCCCCGCGTGGTGATTGAGTCTTTCGCTGTCGGCACACCCGTCATTGCGTCCCATATCGGCTGCTACCCCGAAATGATCACCGATAGCGAAACGGGTGCACTCTTTCCGGCAGGAGATGCGAACGCTTTGCGAAGTCTCCTTCGCGATTTGATTCATCGCCGGGCGCTCCCAGAGATGCGCGCGAGAGCACGCCATTGTTTTTCATCTCACTACGCCGGCGAGAGGAATCTCTCGATTCTGCTCGCGATCTACCGCTCCGTGATGCTTGCCGGAAAGATGGTGCCTTCAAGGCCCATCCCGGCAGGGACATGATTCCTAGAATTAGGCACATACCCTCAACTGTCTTCCGAATTTTTGTTTTGAACGAACTATTCAATTCGTCATCAGTGATGACCAGGTAAGTAAAGGAGGCGCTCAGCCAATGTCTCTCTCCAACGATCCAACCACGGGCATGATTGCCCCGTATGTGCCGGCGCAACCCGCGTCAAAGCGGGTCGACGATTTCTCTTTCCAATTTGGCGAGGGTGAGTCGCTCAAGGGAATCTGGAGCGTTATCAGAAAGCGCAAGAAATCCATCTGGGCCGCGGGATTCTTGGGCGCTTTGCTGGCTTTAATCGCCTGCGTACTTATGACCCGGCAATATCTCGGCGTGGCGACTATCGAAGTCCAGAAGACTGACGCTGCGGAAACGAGCCTGCGTGCGAACTCCGATCCCCTGCCTTCCACTATGGATGCCGTCAAGGGGGATATCGCAACACACATGAGTGTGTTGAAAAGCCCAAACGTGCTGCTCGCAGTCGTCCGCGATCTTCATCTTGAAAACGAGCCCCCTTTCAAGTTCAAGCCCTCGCTGCTCGGCTACATTGATGGCGCAAACGCTCATATCGAAGACGAGATGAAGCGTGGGCTTCCGTTGGAGCAGGCTCCCTACACCCGGGATCGGATCCTCGGGATCTTCCAGAAAAAATTGAAAGTGGAGAATACCCCGGATACCCGCCTCATTACCGTGCAGTATCTGAATCCGGATCCCAATCGCGCATCCCAGATTGCCAACGCAATTGTGCAGGAGTATGTAACCTATGAGGCGCGTTCGCAGGCTACATCCAATGCCCAGCGCTGGCTCTCTGACCAGCTTGACGAACTGAAGGCTAACTACGAAAGCACCCAGGACAAGCTCGCTACTTTCGAACAGCAGACCGGACTGAATGGCATGGTGCTTGGAGCCCTCGGCGAAACCGGCGGCACAGGCGGAACAACTCACGTCCCCGTCCTCGATACGCTTGACTCCTTGAATCAACAACTCACGGCCGCGCAGGCAGACCGCATTGCCAAAGAGGCTATCTACAAACTCACCCAAACAAAGGATCCCGAGGCCGTGGCATCGCTTGCCGCCAATGCCGGAGATGCCGGCCTCAGTAACGCAGCCTCGGAAAGCGCAGTATCAGGAGCTGGCCTTGAGCTTCTACGCAGCTTCCGCCAGCAGCAGGCTGCCCTGCGTGTCACCTACAACGACATGCTCACAAAGTACGGCCCGAACAACCAGCACCTAATCGAGACGAAGAGCCAGCTCGACACCGTCAACACTCAAATCGCAGAAGAGATTTCGCGCATCAATGAACGGGCGCGGCAGCAGTATCTGTTCGCTGCACAGCGCGAAGACGGCATTCGCGCAGCCTTCAACCAAGCCCAGAAACAAGCCGGCGACCTTAACATCAGCGCTGTAAAGCTCCAGTCCCTCTCACAGGAAGCCGCAGCAAGCCGCCAGCTCTACGACTCGCTCTACGGCAAACTGAAGGAACTGAATATTCAAGCAGCGCTCCGGGCCACAAACATCAGTGTCGCCGATCCGGCTCGTCCGCCGTCAGTCCCCAAGCGTCCCAATCCGCCACTCTATATCGCTCTCGGACTCATTGCTGGACTGTTCACCGGCGTAACCACGGCGTTCGTCCGCGAGCATTTGGATGACACCGTTACGGTAGGGCTGCAATTGCAGAGCGGCGCGAGCCTGCCTATGCTGGGAAATATCCCTGCGTCTCCGGTAGTGCGCTCCCTATCTTCCAGGTTGAGCTCCGTGGGCGGTGCCAATCTCGAGACCAGCCCTCTCATTAACGATCCGCGATCCGCAAATGCAGAGTCTTTCCGGGCACTTCGCACCGCAATACACGTTGCTTCTCAGTCCGGCCGCCTGCGCACCCTGCTCGTGACCAGCCCCCTCTTCGGCGAAGGAAAGTCAACGGTTGCTTACAACACTGCGGTCGCATTTGCGCTTGCGGGAAAGCGCGTACTTTTGCTCGATGCCGATATGCGTAAACCGCACCTGCACGACTTCTTCGATCGCCCCTGCTCGCCAGGCTTGAGCGACGTGCTGATCGGCAAGGCAAAGGTCCAGTCCTGTATTTACGCGCATCGCACCTTGCCCACGCTGGCGCTGCTTCCTGCGGGCTCCGAGACACTCGCCTCCGCCGAGTTGCTTGAATCCAACGAATTCGATGAGCTACTCAGCACTCTCACCGGTGAATACGATTTGATCATCGCAGACAGTCCGCCAATTCTCTTACTCACAGATGCGCGCGTGCTTTCCGAGAAGTTCGGCGCAACCATTGCGGTCGTTCGAGCTCGACAGACGACGCGCACGGTGCTCAAGAGTCTGTCCTCAATCCTCGAAATGACCGGGTCCCGCGCTGTAGGCATTGTGCTCAATGGAGTTGATACCAACTCCATCGACTACTTCGACGCCTATGGCCACCACGGAAATGGAGACTACCTCGATGCATAACGCAAAGCATCCACTCACCCCCGCGATCGCAGAGGCTGCACTGGCCGCCATCCTCATAGTCCCGGCACTCGCGTTCCATCCCGCAGCCTTCGCGCAGTCCGTTCAGCCGAATGGAACCCAGCAGAGTCCATCGCCTCAGCTCGAGACAAGGCCTCAGTCGAATCCAAACAGTCCAGGTTCGGTTATCAGTGTTCCAGAGGACTTCGCAAGCCTGAAACTTGCACCTGGGTTCCTTCTGAACCTTGTTGTCTATGACGAGCCGGATTTTTCCGGCCCTGTACGTATCGACAATGAAGGCAACCTGAATGTTGCCTTCCTCAAGCCAGTGCATGTCAGTGGCGATACAGTGGTCCAAGCCAAGGCGGCTATTGAGAAAGCCTTCCGCGATCAAGGCATTCTCAAGAACCCGCAAGTCAGCATTGATGTGCAACAGTTCGCCACGACAACCGCAACCGTCATCGGAGAAGTGCAGAATCCCGGCAAAGTGGAACTGCTCGCTCCACACAGCCTTCTCGAAGTAATCGGGATGACCGGCGGCGAAACGAACCTTGCCGGAAACGTAATCGAGGTGAAGCGTGCTGATGGCGATCCCCCAACAAAGTCGTACCACTACGCGAGGGGCGGCGACGCGACTGAAATCCGCGATGTGATGGTCCATCCGGGAGACACGGTCATCGTTAAGCGTGCCGGGATTGTATATGTTCTCGGAGCAGTCAATCGCCCCGGCGGGTACGCCATGCAGGAGCAAGGCGAACTCAACGTGGCGCAGGCCGTTTCACTGGCCCAGGGTCTGTCCATGCAGGCTAAGGTTGACGCTCTCCGCGTCGTTCAAAAGCAGCCCGACGGCAAGATGATTGAGATCCCTGTGTCCTACAAAAAGATCATGGACGGAAAAGAGTCCCCCTTGATGCTGGCCGCTGGAGACATCGTCTATGTCCCCGTAAGCAAGATGAAGACGGTTCTCAGCTCAACAATGGGCGTTATTGGACAGACCTCGGCCGCAGCAATCTACGTCGTACATTAAGGCATTGGACAATCAATGAACAGCTCGATGGCATTCTCAGTCTTTCCTTGGAATCTGAAATCCTGGCGCTCTGCCTTCAGCGTCGCAGGATTACCTGGCATCGCGCTCTTCTGCCTTCTGTTGGGCGCGATGCTTCAGGTGGAAGATCTCTCCGGTGGAGGTGCGGGTCACAGTAGCGCGGCAGCAATTCTACTCATCCGAACTCCTGCGATTGTCATTGCTTTTCTTATACTGCTATTCAAGCCGCGCGTGGCTCCCATGCGCGATACGGATTTGCGCCTCGGTTATTTGGCGTTCGCAGGGCTCTATTTTCTTTCGACCATGTGGTCGCAGATTCCCATACAGACCCTGGGCAAGAGCGCGGAACTGCTGCTGGCCGGTATGGTGTTTTTCGAAGCATCGCGCGGGCAAAACGCAATCGCGCGTATTGAAGGTCTGCGCCAGATCACTCTGCTTGTCATGTCCCTGCTGGGTTCTTTGGCCGTGATCGGTTTTTGCTTTCGTCTTCACGCCTTCGTGCAAAACCGGCCAGGTCTCATCAGCAGCACAACCGCGCAGGCTCCGTTCCTTTCGGGGAATGGCCTCGGATACGTCGCCAGCGCGCTAGTGCTTGTTGTGATTGCCGAGTGGCAGGCTCATCGTCTCCGAGGAAGTGTTGCGCTTCCCCAACTTCTGTACGCGCTGGCCTTGTTCAGCGTCTCTGCCAGCCGCACTTCGTTTGGCATACTCCTGCTCTCAGTGCTCCTCGTGATTTTCAAGCGATCGAAGGTAATCGGCATACTTTGTGTCGGCGGAGTCGGTATCATGGGGATCCTGTTCTCTACCGAAATCGTAACGCGCCTCCAGGGCCACCAGGCCTCTTCGAGTTTCGTCACGCTCAGCGGTCGAACGGTCGTCTGGACCGCGGCAGTCCGCCAGTTCCAACAGTATCCTCTGCTTGGTGTCGGCGGCGGTGTCGGCGGCAAAACGGTCATCTCACACATCGGCAACTTATATCTCGAAGAGATGAGCTCTCTACACAACGGATTCCTTGAAGTGCTCACCGGCCTCGGGATCATCGGCTTCCTCCTTGGGACCGCGTTGCTGGTTATAGCGTCCTTCCGATCGTGGACCGCTTGGAATCTTCACCCGGAATTTGCCGGGACCTACGTGCTCATCATTCACGTCTGGATGACGACCATTATGTCGACGGGCCTGCTGGGGTGGATGGGGTACGAAGTAGCGATCTTCCTATGCATCATCACCAATGTTGATCTCGTGCGAGAACTCGCGCGACCACCTGCCACTATACCCAGACCTGTCCGGTGGTCGACCGGCGCACTTGAGCCGCGACGTCAGGCGGCCGGTTAATCGGCGCAGATTTTGATTTATTCCAGAGTATACGAGGAAAACTAAATGACAGTTGCAGAGGCAATTCGCAGCTTATCGTCAGTTCCACCGCTGTTGCGCACCATCGATAACATTCCCATGACCGCCTCACCTGCCGACCTCGTGGATATTTCCCTGGGTTGCCCCGCCATCCAATCCCAGCAGATTCGCTCGGAATTTCTCGAACTTGCGAAGATGGTCAAGGCACAGCAGTGCAAGTACATCATGGAGATCGGGACCTATCGCGGCGGAACGCTCTTTGTATTTTCCCAACTTGCCGATCCTCATGCGACTGTTATTAGCCTTGATTTTCATTTCAGTTTCCTGGGCAAGGTTTACGGGGCTCTGCAAAAGCCGCTGCTGCGCAAATTCGTACGCAACGGGAAGTCGCTTTTCCTTCTTCGCCAGGACTCGCATCTGCCCGAGACGGAGCAGGTCGTGCGAGATATTCTGAAGGACAACGAACTCGATTTCCTCTTCATCGATGGCGATCACACCTACGAGGGGGTCCGAGCGGACTTCACGATGTACTCCCCCTTGGTGCGAGAAGGCGGCCTAATAGCTTTTCACGATATCGCGGAGTCTGGCGGTTCGCGTGAGGTGCATCGCTTGTGGGAAGAGCTCAAGCCCAACTACAGGCACAGCGAATTTATTCACAAGACGGGTAGCGGCGCGATGGGAATCGGAGTACTGCTGGTTTGACCACGCATTCTCTCTCACTCGGCCCACGCGACTGGTCCGCCGCGATCGTCATTGACAAACGGAGGCCTTGAGCTCGTGAAGCTCCGAGGATTGCGGCTGCAGAAGTTCTCACGCGGAAGAAGCGCACAGACCGTCGCCGACCAGATTCTGGTTAGTGCATCTAATTTCCTGACCGGGATAATCCTCGTCCGCGGGCTTGGCCTCGTTGCATTCGGCAAGTTCACCATTGCCTACGTCATCCTCCTTCTCGCAAATAGTATTCAGCTCAGCTTCATCTCGTCTCCCATGATCACGCTCGGTTCGCTCTGCGCGACTGACGACGAGCGGCGCGACTTCGTTCGTGGAGTATATGGTGTACAGCTCGTCTTCTGCGCGATCGCAACCCTGGCGACCGTCGCAGCAACGGTCATCTATATGTCGGTTGATCGCAGCGGCGTTCCTCCCGGCTTTGTGGTTCCCTTCTCTGCCGCGGTCGCGTTCTTCCTTTTGCAGGATTGGCTTCGTCGCTATTACTTCACCATTGGCAAAGCGCGGTCTTCGGTCTGGAACGACGCTGTCAGCTACGGCGGACAAGTTGTGGTGCTGACAATATTGTGGGCTACGCATTGGCTCACCGTCGGCTCTGCGTTTGGAGCCATCGCTCTCACATCCGGCTTGGCTTTCGTCATCGGTGCAGTGCTTGAGAGATTGCGAAGCCGCCGCCCAGAAGCGCAAAGCGCATGGCGGCGCATTCGCAGTCTCTCCATCGATCTTGGAATTGCCAATCAGTTGCAGTGGCTCGTCTACCAGGGCGCCATGCTTGTCGGCGCCAGCGTTGCCGGACCCCAGGCCGCCGGCGGAGTACGCGCTACGCAGAATGTAATCGGTCCGGTCAACATCGCTTTCCAAGCGATGGAGAACATCGTGCCCATTCGCGCCGGTGAAGAGATGCGGCGCGGCGGAATCCATAGAGCTGCAAAATTCCTTTTCCGCTTTGGCGCAGCCGGATTTGTAGCGCTGCTTCTGCTCTTCTCGGCAGCTTCTTTTCTGTCAGGCCGTTTTCTCTCTTTTTTCTATGGCCATGGATTGCGCGTATATGCGGGTGTATTAAACCTCCAGATGCTTTACTTTCTGTTAGCGTGGCCAATTCGGCAACTCACTTTCTTATTTCGCACAATGGAAAGCACGCGCCCCATTCTGATTTCGTCAGTCGTCGCAGCGGTGATGAGCATGTCACTCGTCGATCCGATGGTCCGCGGCTACGGCGCGCTTGGAATCGTGATGGCGGCCGTCTGTGGCCAACTTGGCAATCTTGTTTACCTCGCGATCGCCTGGTTGCGCGTATCGTCGGCTGCGAATGGCAAGTTCTTTGCGGGCACTGCCGAGTTGAAGTCCTGATACACGGACAGTCGAATCCGCGATCCGTCTATCGTGAAGGCAAGCGCCTCTCGCGTTGCTTCTTCCCCGTTTCAAAGCCAACTTGCAGATCGGCGGGTGTAGCGCATTGTTCGTCAGCGATTTGCTTCAGCTGGCTTTTGCGGCCTGCCTGACGTTGCGCGTAAACCATTGGTAGCCGACCAAAGCCATGAACCGTGGAATAGTTCTGAAATAGCGTCCCGCGAGACGGCGTGGTTCCGATCCAAGCCGGAAGGCCCACTCCAGCCCGTTGCGCATCATCCAGCGCGGTGCCTGAGGTTTGGTACCGGCAATGAAGTCGAATGCAGCCCCCACCGCGAAAAGCACCGCTGGAATGCGCCCTTTATGCGCCATGATCCATCTTTCCTGCCTGGGGCAGCCGAGGCCGACAAAAAGCCAGCGGACTCCCGCATCGCCGATCTGGCGCACGATGGCTTCGTCCTCTTCGTCTGTTAATTGGCGAAATGGAGGGGACATCTGGAACGCGATGTGGATCCCTTGAAATCTTCTCTTTACCTCGACGATAAGCTTCGCAAGCGTCAAAGCACTGGCACCGTAAAATCCGACAGGAATGCCCGATTGTTGTGCGGCCCCCAGAAGAGCCAACGTCGCATCGGGCCCGTAGACCCGGCTCGCTTGCGGCGCACCGAAAGCTCTAAGCGCCCAGACTATGGGCATCCCGTCCGGATTGGCCAGGTCGGCAGAGTTCATATCTGCACGGAATGACGGCTTGTCGTAAGCCTGCATGATGCCATGAGCGTCAACGAACACTACGGTTCTTGATTCGCGGGCCTGCGCCCACGCGGTGCATTTCTCCACGACCTCATCGTAATTCGAGGCCGCAATATCTACTCCCAGGACGCTAGGCATGTACCTTTCCTTTGGCTGTTCTAATGCCGTAAAAACGCGCAGATCGCCCACATACGCATATGTATGATGTTTGATGCGGATTCGGTTGGGCGGGTCAAGTCCTCACCGTTCGACTCGATCGTGAGATTCATCGCGGCCCAGCGACGCGTGACCGACGTTCGCGAAAATCCCGCCTGATAGTCAACCTAGGCAACCTGCGATTGAGGGAACGCATCTATCTTTTCGCTGCAATCCAGCATTCGTGCGCTTCGACGGGTAAACAGGGGAGGCGCCCGTGGCTCTAAAAACGAGTGCTGATTTGCCAGATCCCACCGAGGAGCACCCGACTTGTCGACGACCATTGAACCGCCCCTAAGCGGGCATGATGGAGATAACCGGTACCCAATCAGCGCGTTGGAACCACCGATGTCGGAGTGTCTGACCTCCATCCTGCAGAGCCTCAAAACCATGAAAGAAGGCGATTTCAGCGTGCGCCTTCCGGTGTCGTGGACCGGCCTCCCAGGAAAAATTGCCGACAACTTCAACGAAATCGTTTCCGCGAACGAACAGATGGCCTTCGAACTGAAGAGAGTCGGTCAGGCAGTCGGTAAAGAGGGCAAGACACGCGAGCGCATCCGCGTGGAGCATCGCCGTGGGGCTTGGGATGACATGGAGGTCTCAGTCAACACGCTGGTCGAAGATCTCCTTAGGCCAACAACTGAAGTAACCCGCGCGATTGCCGCGGTGGCACAGGGCAATCTCACCCAGACAGTCCGGCTTGACGTCGATGGGCGCCCCCTTGAGGGCGAGTTTCTTCGCTCCGCCAATATCGTGAACACGATGATTCAGCAGTTGGGTGTGTTCACGGCCGAAGTAACCCGTGTCGCCCGCGAAGTCGGCACCGACGGCAAGCTCGGCGGTCAGGCTGTCGTGCCCGGCGTGGCCGGAACCTGGAAAGACCTCACGGACTCCGTAAACTCGATGGCCTCGAACCTCACTGGACAGGTCCGCAACATCGCCGAAGTGGCAACGGCTGTAGCCAGCGGCGATCTTTCCCGCAAGATCACCGTCGACGTGCGCGGCGAGATTCTGCAGCTTAAAGAAGCCATCAACACAATGGTCGATCAGCTGCGTTCCTTCGCGTCGGAAGTAACGCGCGTGGCGCGTGAAGTTGGCACCGACGGCAAACTCGGTGGACAAGCTGTTGTGCCCGGCGTTGCGGGAACCTGGAAGGATCTCACCGACTCAGTCAACGCAATGGCCGGCAATTTGACGGCGCAGGTAAGAAACATCGCCGAAGTAACAACCGCCGTGGCTCGCGGTGACCTCTCGCGCAAAATCACGGTCGACGTGAAAGGCGAAATTCTCGAATTGAAAGACACAATCAACACCATGGTGGATCAGCTCAATGCCTTCGCCGGCGAAGTGACGCGCGTGGCCCGCGAAGTTGGAACGGAGGGTAAACTCGGCGGGCAAGCTAGCGTTCCGGGTGTAGCTGGAACATGGAAGGATCTGACTGACAACGTGAATTTCATGGCCGGCAACCTAACCGGCCAGGTGCGAAACATTGCCGAGGTGGCAACGGCCATCGCTAACGGCGATTTGTCCCGCAAAATCACCGTCGACGTGCGCGGCGAAATTCTTCAGCTGAAAGAAACGCTGAATACCATGGTTGACCAGCTCAACCGGTTCGCTGGCGAAGTGACACGCGTAGCTCGCGAGGTCGGCACCGAAGGTCGTTTAGGCGGACAGGCCAACGTGCCCGGTGTCGCGGGTACCTGGAAAGATTTGACCGACTCGGTCAACTCGATGGCCGGCAACCTGACTGCGCAGGTGAGAAATATTGCTGAAGTAACAACAGCAGTGGCCCGCGGCGATCTTTCCCGCAAGATCACGGTGGACGTGAAGGGCGAAATCCTCGAGCTCAAGAACACAATCAACACGATGGTCGACCAGCTCAACGCGTTCGCGGGCGAAGTGACGCGCGTCGCCCGCGAAGTGGGCACCGACGGAAAGCTCGGCGGCCAGGCACAGGTCTCCGGAGTGGCCGGCACCTGGAAGGACCTTACTGACAACGTCAACTTCATGGCGTCAAATCTCACCGGTCAAGTTCGCAATATTGCGGAAGTGGCGACCGCCGTAGCTCGCGGCGATCTCTCACGCAAGATCACCGTCGATGTAAAGGGCGAAATTCTCGAACTGAAAGACACGCTGAACACCATGGTGGATCAGCTCAACGCGTTTGCCGGCGAAGTGACGCGCGTGGCACGCGAAGTTGGTACCGATGGGAAGCTCGGCGGCCAAGCGCAGGTGCCGGGGGTTGCTGGCACGTGGAAAGATTTGACCGACTCGGTGAACTCCATGGCTTCGAACCTCACGGGCCAGGTGAGAAACATCGCCGAAGTGTCGACGGCTATTGCGACAGGGGACCTTTCAAAGAAGATCACCGTGAACGTGAGCGGCGAAATTCTGCTGCTGAAAGAAACCATCAACACGATGGTGGACCAGTTGAACCGGTTCGCCGGCGAAGTGACACGCGTGGCCCGCGAAGTGGGTGCCGAAGGAAGGCTTGGCGGTCAGGCCAATGTGCCCGGCGCGTCCGGGACCTGGAAGGACCTCACCGACTCAGTCAATTCGATGGCAGGTAACCTGACTGCACAGGTTAGAAACATCGCCGAAGTGACCACAGCCGTGGCCCGCGGCGACTTGAGCCGTAAAATCACCGTCGATGTGAAGGGCGAAATTCTTGAGCTCAAAAATACCATCAATACGATGGTGGATCAGCTCAACGCGTTCGCCGGCGAAGTAACGCGAGTGGCCCGCGAAGTAGGAACCGATGGAAAGCTCGGCGGACAAGCGGTTGTGCCGGGCGTCGCCGGGACATGGAAGGATCTCACCGACTCTGTGAACTTCATGGCCGGCAATCTGACCGCGCAAGTGAGAAACATTGCCGAGGTGGCAACGGCGATTGCCAACGGTGATTTGAGCCGCAAGATTACAGTCGATGTTCGCGGCGAGATCCTTCAGCTCAAAGAGACCCTGAACACGATGGTTGAACAGCTGCGATCGTTTGCTGCCGAAGTGACCCGTGTGGCGCGCGAAGTTGGTTCAGAAGGTCGACTTGGCGGTCAGGCTAATGTGCCGGGCGTCGCCGGTACATGGAAAGATTTGACAGACTCAGTGAACGCCATGGCCGGTAACCTCACGGCGCAGGTAAGAAACATCGCCGAGGTGACGACGGCCGTAGCCCGCGGCGATCTGAGCCGCAAGATTACCGTTGACGTGAAAGGCGAGATTCTCGAGCTGAAAGACACCATCAACACGATGGTGGACCAACTCAATGCGTTCGCCGCCGAAGTCACTCGCGTGGCGCGCGAGGTTGGTACCGACGGCAAACTTGGCGGCCAAGCAATGGTCCCCGGTGTGGCCGGCACATGGAAGGATCTTACCGACAACGTCAACGTAATGGCGGCCAACCTCACCGAGCAGGTGCGCGGCATTGTGAAGGTTGTGACCGCCGTTGCCAACGGCGCGCTGAATCAGAAGCTGACCGTGAACGCCAAGGGCGAAGTGGCTGCGCTCGCCGAAACCATCAACAACATGACCGATACGCTGGCGACATTCGCTGACCAGGTGACGACGGTGGCCCGTGAAGTTGGCGTAGAAGGGCGCCTGGGTGGACAGGCCAACGTCCCGGGTGCAGCCGGCACATGGAAAGACCTGACCGGAAACGTGAACCTGCTGGCCGATAACCTTACCAACCAGGTTCGCGCGATTGCAGAAGTGGCAACAGCTGTGACTAAGGGAGACTTGACGCGATCTATCCAAGTGGAGGCGCGCGGCGAGGTGGCGGAGCTGAAGGACAACATCAATACGATGATTGATAACCTTCGTCTTACCACAGATCGCAACACTGAGCAGGATTGGCTGAAAACAAACCTTGCGCGCTTCACCGGCATGTTGCAGGGCCAACGCGATCTGGCGACCGTAGGAAGAATGCTGCTGTCCGAACTGGCTCCGCTGATTAATGCACAGCAAGGCGTTATCTACCAGATGGGCGGCGACTCAACCGCATCGGATGGAAGTCTTGTTTTGCTTTCCACGTATGCCGATACTCCCGAAGGCTATCTAAAAGAGGTGCGCGTTGGCGAGGGGTTGATCGGACAATGCGCCGCCGAGAAACGGCGCATGCTGATTGCGGAACTGCCTAGGACAACAGCGCCTATTCGTTCGGGGCTCTTCGAGGCTGTTCCGAAAAATGTTATCGTACTGCCCGTCTTGTTTGAGGATCGCGTAAAGGCGGTCATCGAACTCGCCAGCCTGGGAGCCTTTACGGCATCGCATTTGTCGTTCCTAGAACAGCTGACTTCCTCCATTGGTATTGTGCTCAACTCGATCGAAGCCACCATGCAGACCGAAGGCCTCCTGAAACAATCGCAGCAATTGGCCACAGAGTTGCAGACGCAGCAGAAAGAATTGCAGCAGACTAACGAGCAGCTTGCGCAGAAGGCCCAGCAGTTGGCCGAGCAGAACTACGAGGTGGAGCGCAAGAATCAGGAAATCGAGCAAGCCCGCCGCGCGCTGGAGGAAAAGGCTCGCGAACTCGCGCTGACTTCGAAATACAAATCTGAATTCCTTGCCAACATGTCGCACGAGTTGCGCACGCCGCTTAACTCCATCCTTGTACTCGGCCAGCAGCTGGCCGAGAATCCGGATGGAAGCTTGAATGCAAAGCAAGTTGAATTTGCTCGGACCATTCACGGCGCCGGCACTGACCTGCTGAACCTGATCAGCGACATTCTAGACTTGTCGAAGATCGAATCGGGTACCGTTTCTGTCGATGCGGAAGAGGTCTTTTTCGGCATGCTACTAGACACGGTTGCACGACCCTTCCGTCATGAGGCTGAGAACCGCAAGCTCACCTTCGATGTTACGAATGACCCGCGCATGGGCCGCAGCCTGGTCACCGATTCGAAACGTTTGCAGCAGGTTCTGAAGAACCTCCTGTCTAACGCCTTCAAGTTCACGGAACAGGGCACGGTAAAACTTTCGGTTTCATCGGCGGCCACCGGCTGGACACCGGACCACCCGATTCTTAGCGGTGCTGGATCAGTCATCGCTTTCGAAGTTTCCGACACTGGCATTGGGATTCCCCCGGAGAAACAGCGCATCATCTTCGAGGCGTTTCAACAGGCAGATGCAGGCACAAGCCGCAAATATGGAGGAACGGGTTTAGGTCTCGCGATCAGCCGCGAACTTGCAAACTTGCTCGGTGGTGAAATTCAATTGAGGAGCCAACCCGGAAGGGGAAGCACGTTCACACTCTATCTGCCGCAGACTTATGTGGGTCCGGCGGTGTCAACGGTCGTCAGAGCGGAGAGAGACGGAGGAACGATCACTGTTCCAATGTTCCTCTCCAATGTCGCAGCAGCAGAGCAGGAAGCGCGAATCGAGGACGACCGCAATTCACTGGAGGAGGGAGACGCGGTGCTGCTGATCGTCGAAGACGATCCGCACTATGCCCGCGTGCTCTGCGATCTATCGCGCGACAAAGGTTTCAAGGTCCTGGTGGCGATGGCGGGAACAGAAGCGCTCGCATTGGCGCGCGAGTATCATCCAACCGCTATCTCGCTGGATGTGATGCTGCCCGATATGCTCGGCTGGACTGTCTTGAATCATCTCAAGCAGGATCCGAAGACGCGACATATTCCCGTCCAAATGCTGACGCTCGATGAAGACCGCCATCACGGCCTCTCCCGCGGAGCCTTTGCATTCGTAACTAAACCGACCTCGACCGATGAACTGAACGCGGCCTTGGCGCGCATTCGCGAGTACTCACAGCCGCGACGCAAGAGGTTGCTCGTTGTCGAAGACAATCCCGCCGAGCAGTTGAGTACGCGCGAACTACTCTGGCACGAGGATATCGATATCGATGTCATCGATTCAGGTTCGAAGGCGCTTGAGGCTCTTGAACACGACGCGTATGACTGCATCGTTCTCGATCTTCGTCTGCCTGATATGTCAGGCTTCGAAGTGCTCGAAGAGATCAAGAGCAACGGGAGGCTGCGGGACCTGCCTGTGGTGGTGTTCACAGGCAGAGAGCTATCGGCCGAAGAAGATGCGCAGCTGCACACTTTGGCCCGCAGCGTAGTGGTCAAGGACGTTGAATCGCCAGAGCGCTTGTTAGACGAGACCGCCCTGTTCCTGCATCGCGTGGTTTCTGATCTGCCAGAAACCAAGCAGCAGATGATCGATCGACTGCATCAATCGGATGAAGCCCTGGCCGGAAGAAAAGTGCTGGTCGTCGACGACGATGTGCGCAACATATTCGCTTTGAGCAGTGTGCTCGAGCGGCGCGGTATGACTGTGCTCTCGGCAGGTACAGGCCGTGAAGCAATCGAGACAATCGAAACCACGCCCGACCTGGCAATCGTCCTGATGGATATCATGATGCCGGAGATGGACGGATACGAAACCATGCAGGTCATTCGACAGAATTCCTCCCTGCGTCGCCTGCCCATCATTGCGCTGACGGCGAAAGCCATGAAGGGCGATCGCGAGAGGTGTCTCGAGGCCGGCGCCTCGGAATATCTCGCCAAACCGGTAAATACTGAACAACTGCTTTCCGCTCTGCGCATGTGGCTACACCGCTAGCTGCGCGCGGCAGAGGGCTTGGAGAGAACTAGATGAACGTAGACTCAAAAGTCAACATCTTGATGGTCGATGACCAGCCGGCTAAACTCCTTAGCTACGAAGTCATCCTTTCGGAGCTCGGGGAGAACCTCATCAAGGCGACTTCTGCCAGTGAAGCACTTAACGTTCTGCTGAAGAATGACGTTGCCGTGGTTCTGATGGATGTGAGCATGCCCGAACTTGACGGATTCGAGCTGGCCGACGTGATTCGTCAGCACCCGCGATTCCAGAAGACTGCGATCATCTTTATCTCCGGCGTTCATCTCACCGACTCCGACAAGATCCAGGGCTACCGCAGTGGTGCAGTCGACTACATATCGGTTCCAGTCGTGCCCGAGGTATTGCGAGCAAAGATCAGCATTTTTGTCGAGCTTCATCGAAAAACTCGCATGCTCGAATCACTGAATAATCAATTAGAACAACGCGTCGCAGAGCGCACAGATGAGTTGCGGCACCGAGAGGAGCAGTTCCGGACGCGCGCGAAGTTGCTGGATCTTGCCACTGAGGCGATCATGGAACGCAGCATCGGCGGTGAAATCCTATTCTGGAATGCTGGAGCTGAGAACCTCTACGGCTGGCGACGCGAAGAGATCATTGGCAAGGACGTTCATTCGGTGTTGCGCACAATATTTCCCGTAGCGCGTGCAGAGATTGAGACCGCGTTGCGCGATGGCAGAGTCTGGCATGGAAATCTTCTCCAGAAGAAGAAGGATGGTTCCGACGTTATCGTTGCCTGCCGAAAGATCATGAATCAGGAAGGTGATGCAGTCCTCGAAGTGAACCGGGATATCACGGCGCAACTGCATGCTGAAGAGGCGCTACGCGAGACGGAGAAGTTGGCAGCCATGGGTCGCGTTGCGGGAATTATTGCCCACGAAATCAATAATCCGCTCGCGGCGATAACCAACATCTTTTTCCTGATTCGTAATCACCCGTCGCTCGATGACGAGGCGCGGCACTGCGCTGCTATGGCCGAACAGGAATTGCAGCGGGTTGCGCACATCACCCGGCAGACGCTTAGTTTTTACCGAGAATCGAAAACACCAATTGCGGTGATGCTCACCGAACTACTCGACGACGTCGTCGGACTGCAGGAGCGTCAATTGCAAACCAGCCATATTCGCTTGCGCAAGAGGTATTTCACACCGGGATTAGTCCATGGATTTCCCGTCGAGCTGCGCCAGGTCTTCCTCAACCTGATCGGCAATGCTATCCAGGCTATGCCGAACGGCGGAGAATTGCGGCTCTCGGTGCGAGAGTCCTGTGACTGGCAACTGATGCGCCGCGGCGTCAGCGTTTCGATCGTGGATACAGGCCTTGGAATTAACCCACAGGACTCAGGAAAGCTCTTTGAACCGTTCTTCAGCACTAAGTCCACAAAAGGCACCGGCCTTGGGCTCTGGATCAGCAAAGGAATCGTGCAGAAATACGAGGGGCGCATTTCATTTCGAAGTTTTCGAACCAAGGATGGATGCAGCACCTGCTTCCGTGTATTCCTGCCCAGCAGCGCCGCCTTCAACCTGATCGGAAATAATGCCAGCGAGGTGACCTCGCCGGGAATCGAGATCACCCCCAACGGCTACGGCGCAGCGATGCAGCACGCATAGTGCGCAATCGTTCGGCAATCCATGACAGGAAACTTGGCTCGGGGGAATCTATGTACAGCGGACTGCTTATAGGATGTGGTTGTTAGGGAATCGGCTTGCAAGCCAGCTGAGATTTACGCCTCGTCAACCTACTTCCTCCGAAAGCGAAATTCAGTTCCGATTGCCGCAATGGCGTGGCTGTCCAGCACCTCGATCGCCCGAGCGAAGACAATCGTTTCCTCGACTTGGATATGGTCGGCGTAGAGTTGCTTGAGGCGCGCTGTCTGGGAGAGGAGTTGCTGTTTTTCCTCGAATCCCAAGGTGTTCGACTCGATCCAGCGCAAATAGAGAAGCTCGACCGATCCATGCAGTTCGCCTGCTTCGTGATGATCGGCCTCGAGCCTATCGATCTCTTTGAGAGACTCTGTTACGGATTTGCGCAGCCTGGGAAAGAGCGACTCCTCTTCATCCATCGTGTGTCGTGCCCCTCCAGTGCGGAAATACTGGAGCGCAGCCTGAACTGCATGACGCTCATCCACAGTCAGTTCCCTTCCCTGTGCGCGTTCAACAACAACACAAAGCATGCCAAGGAAGCTCTCAATTCTTCTGTGGCAATCCTTGAGCATGCCAATCGGATCATCAAAACCACTGTCGGGCTTTGCGCCAATCTGAATCGCCATTGCATTCGCCTCAATTTCTTCCGTTCTATGATTGTCGTTCATTCGCCGGCTATTTCGTACTTAGGCACCCTG
>NZ_JBARMD010000667.1:0-5271 GCF_049802275.1 Occallatibacter sp.
GTCATGCGTGCACTTCCTGGCACATTGCTGTGAGTTGCATTAATTCACTTGCTTCAGCTCTTCCATTTACGGGGCTGCTGAGTTTCCCGCTCTCTGCTGCGTCCCGTTGAAGGAACGATTCCGCAGAGTTCAAATGTCCGCTTGTCGATGCAGTCGCGCAATGTGTCGAAGGAACTGTGTTCTCGAACGCAATCTACCACGACATTTGCGTACCCGCGACGCGTTAACAGTGGGTGTACCTTTCCTGCCCGGTCGGTCGCGGCATTCTGGTCTGCTCCCTCGACAATTGCTTGTCGCCAGGATCCCCGCGGAGAATGTCCGCTACTTCTTCGATGCGACTTCAGGGCCAAACATCTAATCAAAACGCTCAAGCCTTCTGTCCGACTCACCTGCAACAGCATTCTCCGGTTGTCTGGATCGGTACGATTCGGCCAGCGTTTCCTGGGGTGATGCCTGTCCTATAGGATCCCTCGCTGCTTCCGCCTGATTAGCCGGTCCCGGTTGCGAAGTATCTTTTGTCAGCGGCGAGCCGGTTCAACCCTTGATGCAGGTGATTCGCTTCAGCCGCTTGATAGGCAAGTTCGATAGTACAGGCTCCCGAACAGCAGTGCAAGTAGCGCCCCTGCAACTTCTCTGGTACAGCCGTAACCGCGCAGAACTCTGGGTGCCGGGGTTCGCCCAGGTGACTTCTCAGGCTGATGCACAAAACGCCACTCCTTCGAGTGGCGTTTTGTGTCCCTGCGCTGGTCACTGGCCTCCCAGCAAATTATGGGCGGTGGTTATATCCACCGCGCCTTCTACAGGCTCTCCCGGCCGGTCTGCCGTTCATTGACGGCTGCTCTTGCCGAGCGTCTGCTGTTTTTTGCGGGCTCGCCGGAATCTTCCAGCAGCCGGTACATCACTGGCACCCTGCTAAGTAGCAATCGGAGTGCCGTTCGGGACATTGTTTGATTTCAAGCAGTTGCATTGTCGACGATCGGGAAACCGTTTTGATTCTGGTAAAACTGAGCTGTCTCACTTCAAAAAATAATAGATTCGGCCCGGGCTTCATCGCTGACAATGCGCGCAGTAATGCGTGCTCCGTCCCGCCACTACGATGCGTTTGATCGCGTTTCCACACTTGCGGCAAGGTTTTCCTGTGCGCTGATACACGCAGTGTTCCAGTTGGAAAAACCCCCGCACACCTTCGGCATCCACATAGTCTGATACTGACGATCCACCCGCACGGATCGCCTGCTCGAGAACCTTGCGTAACGCTCCCCGCAGTTTTTCCAGCTCCGCGCGCGTCAGCTGCCCCGATCTGCGCCGCGGACGAATTCCCGCATGAAACAGGCTCTCGTCGGCATAGATGTTTCCCACGCCCGCCAGAAGAGTCTGGTTCAGCAACGCGGCCTTGATAGCCAGCTTTCGCCCGTGAAACAGATGCGCAAACGGTTCCGCGTCGATGGTAAGCGGTTCAGCTCCCGGGCCAGCGAAACCAGACCCCTTGCGCAGGTCGCGAAACTCCAGCCGTCCGAATCTCCGGGGATCTACAAAACGCAACTCACGTCCGCTCGCAAGCGTCAGGCGCGCGTGCGTGTGTTTTGCCACAGGAGCATCCGGCGTCGTCACCAGCAAGCGCCCGGTCATGCCCAGGTGCACAATCCACTGCGCGGCAATTTCGTCTGGTTTTTCAGGCGAGCTTTTTGCGCCGGCGCGATCGCCAGACGTTCCGCCCAGTTCCAGCACGATGTGCTTGCCGGTGCGATGGACGGCAACGATTGGCCGCTCGCGTAATCCCGCGGCTTGTCTGGCCGGCGGTGTCTTGAAGGGTTCACGATGCGAGCCAAACCATACTTCAACTATCCGGTCGCCGCGCACACGCGCATTCACGCCCCGCGCAATTGTCTCCACTTCGGGCAGTTCAGGCATCGGCTCAATTCTAGAGCCTGCAAATAGCTGACAAACCGCGCATGCGGCAAAAACAACTTCCGAAGAGAACACCGGGAACAGCGCGGTGAAGCGAAGTGAAATCCATGGGATTGCATCCACACCGCAGCCAATCGCCCTGTAGCGTCGGCGCGAATCTTCAATGAAGATCAGTGATGTCTGCCGGGATCAGTAATCTTGCTGGCTTCGAAGCTCACGATGTGCCACGCGCCGTGCGTGTCTCTAACGTACACACGCGTGTAGCGGTAGCTGCCGGATACATTGCCTTCCGGTCCCGTGGCGGCCACTTCGGCACGCGAGGTGACCAGCGCCGTAGTTCCATACAAGCGAATCTTGAGGTCGCTCAAGTCGATCGACTTGAAATGAACCGCGCCCGAGCGAAGGTTAGCGAGCGCCTGTTCCTTCGACTGCAGGATGCCGGTGGGGGTAATGGCCATGTAGTCATCGGCGAGCAGCGAATCCATCGCCGCAATGTTTCCCTTCAACACCGCATTGCGCCAGGAGTCTTCCAGGTGCTCGATCTCGTGCCGCGTCTCATGCCGCTCCGCGCGTGGCATGGCATGCAGCGATGCAACGGCAGCAAGCATCACCAAAGCGGCGATGCTCGTCGCGAAACAGCGATTCTTGCCCGCAGGCAAGCTTGCCTTCCGCATTCCCATAGGCGTAACGGATAGTATCCTCGGACTGGAGCGCGGGTCAATGGGCGGCATCACAAACGCCATTGTGCGAACACCCTTTCGGTCATTAGATGCTGTGACTAAAGGGATCCCCGAGCCACAATATTTTGATTTTGCGAAACCCCGGCCGTTACGCCGCCCGCATCAGAATCTGTCCTGAGACACTTGGGAGGCTTAGTTCGCCCGCGAACGCACTTCCGGATTGTCAGGAAGTGCGCCCAACTCTTGCAGGAGGACCCTGTATAGTTGCCCAACCGTGAATGGGTTTTCCTCTGAAAATGATCCCCCGAGGGGGGTCTGAATCACTGGAGAGTCATCGCGATCCTCTCTGAGAATCGAGCAATCGCTCTCAATTCGGTCGTAAGGCTCCGATTTGAACTCTATTCCGTAATGACCTTCAATCGCCTTCAGGAGTTTGGCCCCGTCACTTCCAGAAATGCCGAGGTCGCGACAAACCTTCGTGTCGGGATCAATGCGCAATTCCCGCTTCAATCGGGCTGAATCGCGAATTACGTTCGCCAAATCCTCAAAGGAAGGAAATTTCACCGTGCGCCTCTGGCCTGCGGCAACTCTCCAGCCGTTTCGCTCCCGACGAATCGTTACGCCAGAGCTGCCAGGTCTTCGCGGCTGCGCTCAAGCATCTTCTGGTAGAGCCCGGCGACGGCGTACTTCTTGAAGTGCGGAGACTGTCGGTGTGCCTCTTCGGCTTTCTGGTCCTGGTACTGTTCGTAGATCAACACGGTGCACGGATCGCCCTGCACCCAGTGAGGAATGTAGCTTACGCATCCCGGCTCCTGGCGCGATGCCGCGGTGAGCTCATGCAGAATATCGGCAATCTCCGCCCGATCTTCCTGGGCAAACCTCATCCGGACAGTAAAGCTGATCATGGGGAGCACTTCCTTAAACCAAGGTAAATCCCTCGGCGGTCAATCCAGTCTATGCGTGAATCTCATCGAGTGCTGCTGCAAATTCCGGCAACACCATCGTCTGTTCACGGTCGGGGCCCGTGGATACCATCCCGATCTTCGCGCCGCTCTCGCGCTCCTGAAAACGGAGATACTCCTGCGCGGCTTTCGGCAGCTTATCAAATTCGGTGATGCCTTCAGTGGATGAGCGCCAGCCCTTCAGTGTTGTATACACCGGCTTGATGCGCTCCAGTCCCTGCACGTCGGCGGGAATTTCGTCGCTGACCTTGCCATCCACTTCGTAGCCGATACAGATGGGGATCTCCTCGAGTTCGTCGAGCACATCCATCTTTGTCACCACCAGCCACTCCGCGCCGTTCACCTGGTTGGAGTAGCGCAGCAGCGGGATGTCGAGCCATCCGCAGCGGCGCGGCCGGCCTGTTACGGCACCGTATTCATTGCCGCGCGCGCGCAGCTGGTCTCCAACAGCGTCATGGATTTCTGTGGGGAACGGACCTTCGCCGACGCGCGTCACGTATGCCTTGGTCACCGAGATCACGGTGCCGATTGCCGTCGGTCCAACTCCGGTGCCTGTGGCTGCGCCGCCCGCCGTTGCGGAAGACGACGTTACAAATGGATAGGTACCGTGATCGATATCGAGCATCGTGCCCTGCGCGCCTTCGAACATCACCGAGCCGCCGCTGGCGATGACCTGGTGGAGCAACCGGCCCGTGTCCGCCACAAACGGACGCACTTCTTCTGCAGCGGCTGCGTATTCCTCGTACATCTTTTCCGGATCGAGCGGATCGGTGCCGAACAGTGCATGGGCGATCGCATTCTTCTCACCGCAGGCTGCCTCAATGTGCGTTTTCAGGAGCGATGTGTTCAGCAGGTCCACGATGCGCAAGCCGCTGCGAGCCATCTTGTCTTCATAGGCGGGGCCAATGCCGCGGCTGGTTGTCCCGATGCGCTTGCGCCCCGGCGCGCTTTCCGCTGCCAGCTCGATCATGCGATGGTAGGGCAGAATCACCTGCGCACGATTCGAAACAAAAAGCCGGTCATCAACCTCGATGCCGAGACCACGCAACTTGGCAACTTCTTTGAGGAAAGCGATGGGGTCAAGAACCACGCCGTTGCCGATGACGCCTTTGCATCCCGGACGCAGCACGCCGCAGGGAATGAGCTGGAGCACGAACTTCTGGCCGCCGTGGATAACCGTGTGTCCGGCGTTGTGCCCGCCCGCATAGCGCGCCACGGCACTGAAGCGCTCGCTCAGTACGTCAACAATTTTGCCTTTACCCTCGTCGCCCCACTGGGCGCCCAGCACTACCGCCGTCTTCGCTCGCATCCCTGCCCACTTCCTCAAAAAGTCGCACACATCTGCCCGCCGCAGACTACGCTGCGCGGGCGAAAAAGGTGGCGCAATTGCCTTGGCGCCACGAACGATTCTAAACCCTGCGTTCCAGCGAATCTGTGAGGAGCACAGTGGACCGTCCGGGGCTCACTTTGCGTCACGGGTTGTAAGTTCCACGCAACCGGATCTGAGAAAAGGGCAATCGATCAACCGATGTCAATCCCTGTTCGCCGCCTGGCCCCGCTAAACCCCACAGCCTAAAGGCCAAAAACTTGTGGCAACATTGCAGGTAAAATCCTCACGCCGGAGCATAATCAAACAGCAAGCCAGGATAGGGAGCAATTTCGTGCATATCCCAAACACAAAGACTGCGAGAGGTTCTGCACGATTTTGCATGGAGGAAGGC
>NZ_JBARMD010000668.1:0-4922 GCF_049802275.1 Occallatibacter sp.
GCTTCGGCCTGGGCGATCTCTTCGGGGCGATTGCCGCGCAGCATCTTGTCCAGGTCCGCCTGCGCCTGCTCAAGCGATGCCTGGGCCTGCGCGCGCTGCGCCTTCAGTTCATCGCATTCGAAACGGACGAGTGTCGACCCTGCCTTGACGATCTGGCCCTCTTCGACCGGGACCTGGGTAACGCGGCCGCCGATCTTCGATCCAATCTGAATCTCGCGGGTTTCGACGGTGCCCGAGTAGTCGAAACGGCTGCGATGCGCCTGCCACGCAAATACCAGCCAGATGGCGGCGATGAATAGCGCCGCGATGACTCCTGCGATGATGAGGCGGCGCTTCATGCGATCCCTTCCCTCGGCTTCAACAGTCGCGTGCGAGCGATGCCGTAGCGCGGCCAACAATAATCCTTGCGTGGTGTGGCATGGAAAGGTTTCAAGACATCTTCAGCATGGCATCTGATTTCCGGGCCGCTGTGAGCTGCGGCACACAGGGTTGGGTGGCGCCCAAAACCTGTATTATCAGAGGAGAAATGCCGACTCGTATTTGCAGTTGTTTGCTGATTTTGATCGCGTCCGGCGCCGCTCTTGCCGCCATGGCAGGATGCAAATCGCTGCCGCCTTCAAAACCTGCGTCGGAATGGACGCCGGTAGAGGCGCGTGGCGCCGAGGTATTTCACCAGGCCTGCGCGAAGTGCCACTATCCAACGACAACCCAAGGTCTGCACGGACCGGGGTTGCAGGCAATTACCAAGATCAAGGCCATGCCTTCAGGGGCGCCGCCTACCGACGAGCGCCTGACCGCGGTGATCCAGCACGGACATGGAACCATGCCCGGCACCACGCTCGATGACCAGCAGATGCATGACTTGCTGGCGTATCTGCACACGTTATGAGCGACGAAGAGCACGGCAGTGAGCCGGAGACACGAGACGAGCCTTCGATAAACACTGCGCAAGAATCGAATAGCCTTCCCGCACCGAAGCGGGAACTGCTGCCCTTGCCCGGTCTCGCGGCGATTTCACTGTATCTGCTGCTGCTCGCGGTGGTCATCATTGTCGGCGCGGTGGGCGGGCATTATCCCCCGCTGTTTTTGGTGCTTCCGGTCTTTCTTTTCGCGGCTTGCGGCGGATTGCTGATGCTGTTTCGCTGGGCGTGGGCAATGGCGCTGGCCGCCGTGCTTATGCTGGGCGGCTATAACGTTTGGATCTTCACACGGCTGCATGTGTTTCCTGCGCTGATCCAGGGGCTGCTCAACCTGGTCTTCTTCTTCTACCTGGTGCGAACCGAGGTCCGGGAAAAGCTGCGGTAGAGATTTCTTGAGAAGCTCTACGCGCGCCACATTCTCATGGAATCCTTGCGAGGCGGGATGGTAATCTCTTGCCCATGCCGCCGAAAATGCTGAAGCTTGCTGGTTGTCTATTCCTGACGTTTGCCTCAATTGTTGCCGCACATGCCGCCGATGCGCCGAAAAAGCGGGACATCAACCTCGACGATCTTGCCAGGTTGCAGCGCGTGGGCGGTCCGGTGGTCTCTCCCGATGGTGAGTGGGTTATCTACTCCGTCAGCCAGATCGATACCAAGGAAGACAAATTGCAGTCGCACTTGTGGATGGTGAAGTGGGATGGATCCGTTCATCTGCAGTTGACCTACGGCAAAGAAGGCGCTTCGTCGCCGAAGTTCAGCCCCGATGGGCGGTACATCAGCTTCATGTCTTCGCGGCCCGGGCCGGTGAAAGGCGACCAGGTGTGGGTGATGGATCGGCGTGGCGGCGAGGCCGAGCAGCTGACCAACATCACCGACCAGAACATTCAGGGTTATAGCTGGTCGCCGGACTCGAAGAAGCTGCTGCTTACGCTGCATCCCAAGACAGAGCCCGATCCCGAAGAAGGCAAGCCGCCCGCACCGCCCAAGCCCATCGTGATCGATCGCTACCACTTCAAGCAGGACATCCAGGGCTATCTGCGCGATGACGCTTTCAATGTGCTGTACCTATGGGATCTGACGACCAAGAAAACCGAAAAGCTGACCGCGAGCAAGAACGTGAATGAAAACGGAGCCGAGTGGTCGCCGGACGGAAACTGGGTCGCGTTCGAGAGCAACGTGGACCCGGACCCGGACCGTAGCAACAACTCCGATGTATTTGTGGTGGAGGCGAAGGCGGGATCGACCCCCAAGAAGCTGACAACCTGGACGGGACCGGACGGAGGACACCTGGCCTGGTCGCAGGATTCGAAGTCGATTGCATACACGCAGGGGGCGAAACTCGAACTGCTCGAGTATTCGCAAGCCAAGCCCGCGGTAGTGACGCTGGATGGAAAGGTCAGCTATCCGGCAGCAACATTCGATCGCAGCGTGAGCCAGCCGCTGTTCTCGGCCGATGGGCATTTGCGCTACCTGGTCGCCGATGATCGCAATCAATATCCGGCTGAAGTGGAGCTTGCCGGGAACGGCATCAAACGAGAACTCACGCAGCAGGGCGCCGTGATGGCGTGGGATCAGGCCGGCGGCCATACGGCGGTTCTCTATACAAACGACACTTCTCCGGCGGAGGTCTACGCGTTCGAGAATGGCGCGCTGCGCAAGCTCACCACGCATAACGATGCGCTGATGGCGGAACTGAGCCTTGTTCCCACTGAAGACATCGACGCCAAAGATAACGAAGGCGTCGAAGTGCACGGGTTGCTGACCAGACCTGCGGACTTCAAGGCAGGAACGCCGGTGCCGACGATTCTCTACATTCACGGTGGACCAAACGGTCAGGATGAACACAGCTTCGACTTCATGCGTCAGTGGCTGGCGACCAAAGGCTACGCCGAGCTGAACGTGAACTACCGCGGCAGCTCGGGCCGCGGGCAGGACTACGCCAAGGCGATTAAGGCGGACTGGGGTCATTATGAAGTTGAGGATCTGCTGGCTGTCGTCGACAAAGCTGTAGCGATGGGCGTTGCAGATCCGAATCGCCTTGCCGTCACAGGCTGGAGCTACGGCGGAATCCTCACCGACTACACCGTGGCCAGCACCGATCGCTTCAAGGCGGGAATCAGCGGAGCGGGTGTGGCGGCGCCGATGTCGTTCTACGGAGTGGACCAGTACATCCTGCAATATGACAACGAGCTTGGTCCGCCGTGGAAGAATTTGCCGCTCTACATCAAGATGAGCTATCCGTTCCTGGAGGTCGACAAGCGCGTGCACACGCCGATGCTGTTCATGGGCGGCACCTCAGACATGAATGTGCCCCTGCTGGGTGGAGAGCAGATGTATGAGGCGCTCAAGTCGCTGGGCCGGCCGACGGAGCTGGTGGTGTATCCCGGCCAGTTCCATGGATTCACGCGTCCGAGCTTCATTCGCGACCGCTATGAGCGCTGGCTGGCCTGGTGGGACAAGTACCTGAAGCCGGGGACTTCGGCTCCTGCGGCAGCACCTCCAACCAAACAGGCGGAGTGAAAGAGAAGCTGAATACCGAATCCCGCGGACTTCAATCTGTTCGCGGGATTTCTATTCTTCGAAAGCGGTTTCGCGCCGCCTGGTGGGCTCCATATCGACCTTCCGGCGAAACATCCCAATCACGGCGATGATGGTGGCGACGATCAGCAGTAACGAGCCTATCGATATCAAGCCGACTGCGATGGGCACTCCGGCGCCGGTCGTGGTGATGTCGATGTGAATCGAAGAGACAGAAAGCGGATAGCCGAATTGCAGGCCGGTTGTGCCATGGCAATAGCCGAAGATGACGCCGATGCCCACAGCCAGGCAAACAACGGCGACAACCAGAACACCTTTCACTTTTTGCCCCCTCTTCGCATGGATTGTACGCCGCGTATCAGTGAGCCGGAAATCCGCTCGCGCCACGGCCGCTACAATAAAAGAGATGCAACTTGTGCAGATAGAGGCAGCACGGAAAACGCCTGCTCCCAAGCCGGAGTGGCTGAAGGCTCGCGCCCCGGTTGGCGAGAATTACCACTCGTTGAAGCGGCTGGCGCGCTCGTTGGGTCTCCATACAGTATGCGAAAGTGCGCAATGCCCCAACATTGGCGAGTGCTGGCATCACAAGACGGCTACCTTCATGATGCTGGGCAACCTGTGCACCCGCCGCTGCGGATTCTGCGCAGTGCCGAAGGGGCGGCCCGAGCCCATTGATCAGGACGAGCCGCGTCGTGTGGCGGAAGCTGTGGCGACGCTGGGCCTTGAGCATGCAGTCATTACGAGCGTGAATCGCGACGACGATCTTGTTGGTGGTGCGCGGATATTTGCAATGGTGATCGAGGAGATTCGCCGCCAGGCACCGGGATGCCGCGTCGAAGTGCTGGTTCCGGATTTTCAGGGCAATCGAGAGGCCATCGGCACTGTGGTCGATGCAAAGCCCGAAGTGATGAATCACAACACGGAGACGGTTCCGCGACTCTATCGCGTGGTGCGATCGGGTGCGCGCTATGAGCGTTCTCTTGAGCTGTTGCGATACTCCAAGGAGTTGAACCCGGGGGGCGTGACGAAATCCGGCGTGATGGTGGGGTTGGGCGAAGAGACCCACGAACTGCTCGAAGTGTTTCGCGATCTGGGCGCGGTTGGCTGCGACATCCTGACTATTGGCCAGTACTTGCGTCCTTCGCGCGATCATCTGCCCATGGCGCGTTTGTATACGCCAGGAGAATTCGCCGAGTTAAAAGCCGAAGCATTAAGGATGGGTTTCCGCCATGTGGAGTCGGGGCCCCTGGTGCGTTCTAGCTACCATGCGCACGAGCAGGCCATGTCGACTGGCGCTGCTGCTGCTGTTGTTGTAAGAAACAACGCTACTAATTGCGACTGAATACCCCATTTTCCGGGCCAGAATTGCCAAATAGAAAACGTCAGTGGTGGTCCAGAACAGAGGACAGCACACGATCGTCCTGCCAATCCTCGGACCAGCTGGGGAGCAGCGGGGGGCAATTG